>CAIWFP010000338.1 GCA_903911985.1 uncultured Sphingomonadales bacterium | reverse complement strand
GTTTTACGTCAGGTGGGAACCATGTGTGCCAGACCCCAATGGAAACAGAGTGGTCTAACCAGGGACAGCCCCCATAGGATTGCTTATAGCCTCAGGGATGTTCGAAGGCGCGCACCGGGCAGAACCCGTCACCCCCTATCTAGGCGCTGGTGGCGTCACTCTCAAGGGCGCTTGCGATTTTTTCGAGACGCTGGGCGAGCATGTCGAGGGCGGGGCTCATATCCCGCGCCGGGCCAGATGCGGGTGCGGGCGCCGGTGCGGGTGGGGCGGCTTGTAAAATGCTCCGGCTGGCCTGCTCCCTTTGGGCGAGCTCCCTGTTTTTCTTGCGCAGGTCATGCAGTTCGTCGGCCAGCAGCAGCGAGGCGAACAACAGCGCCCGCGCCTCGCCCAGAGCGATATTATTGGGCATGGCGTCCAGCTTGGCGGCGATGATGCGCCCCAATCCCATCACATGACCCTCATCGCCAGGGGTGCAGGACACCGTATAGGCGCGGGCGCCGATGGTGAGGGTAACATTGGCGGTAGGGGCGCTCATGGCTGGTTGTCCGGGCCAGTGGATGTGGGCCCCGCGTCAGGCCGCGCATCGCAGGCGTTGATCAGCGCATCGATCTGGTCCAGCGCCCCGGCCGTCGCGATTCTGAGTGCGCCGTGGCGTTGGCGCGGCAATGCCAGCGCCGCGGCGGATTCGCCATCGCGGGCGGAAGCCGGCACCTTGCTCCCGTTTCGCAAGGCAACCTCTATGCGGGCCAGCGCCGCGTCAATCCGCCGCCATGGGCCAAGGGCGGCACCTTTGTCGACTTGTGCATTTAAAGGCTTTGCTGGGATCGGTGGAGTGGTCTCGGACATGGCGCCACGACTACCGCAAAACGGGAAGGGAAGCAAAGCCCCGGCTTGGCCGAACGGCTTGCGGAATGATGGAACCAGCCAAAGGGAACCACATTCGCGGCTATGCAGCCCTGCAGCAAGGGTTGTAGGCCGGGCTGGCGAAAAGCCGCGCGTTGGATTAGGGGCATGAGGGCCTCTGACGCTGTCCCCGCGCAAGTGGCCGCTATCTGCAGTTCAAGTTCCGTTTCCCCTGTTTCATCGCCCATATCGGCCCGGTAAATCCCGAGTTTCATGCCGGAAAGGGCGCGATGCTTGACGGGGGCTGGTCCATCCGCAAAGGAAGCCGCCACGAATCGCGCGCCCCTTCCAGTTTTTTCCGGGAGCTATATTGATGAATTCCGCCCGTCCCGGCTCCCTTTCCGCCCTTGCCCCCATGGCAAATGCCATTCGCGCCCTGTCCATGGACGCGGTGCAGGCGGCTAACAGCGGCCATCCCGGCATGCCCATGGGCATGGCCGATGTCGCCACGGTGCTTTACGCCAAATTCCTGAAGTTCGACGCCACGGCGCCGCGCTGGCCGGATCGCGACCGCTTTGTGCTGTCGGCGGGCCATGGCTCGATGCTGCTCTACAGCCTGTTGCATCTCACCGGCTATGCCAAGCCGACGATGGATGACATCCGTAACTTCCGCCAGCTGGGCAGCCCCTGTGCCGGCCACCCGGAAAACCACGAGCTGGAAGGTGTGGAATGCACCACCGGCCCGCTGGGGCAGGGTCTGGCCATGGCCGTGGGCATGGCCCTTGCCGAGCGGCACCTGAACGCCGGTTTTGGCGATGGGCTGGTCGATCACCGCACTTTCGTCGTGGCTGGCGATGGTTGCCTGATGGAGGGCATCAACCACGAAGCCATCGGTCTTGCCGGCCGTTTGGAGCTGGGCCGCCTGATCGTGCTGTGGGACGATAACCGCATCACCATTGACGGCGACGCCGATCTTTCCACCAGCGAGGACGTTGCTGCCCGCTATCGCGCGACCGGTTGGCACACGGTGGCCTGCGATGGCCATGACTATGCCGATATCGAGCGCGCCATTGCCGAAGCCGTGGCCGATCCGCGTCCTTCGCTGGTCGCCTGCCGCACGCTGATCGGCAAGGGCGCGCCCAACAAGGAAGGTGGCTATAACGTTCACGGCAGCCCGCTGGGCGCTGACGAAGTGGCCGCCACCCGCGCCAATCTGGGCTGGGATTCGGCGCCCTTCGAGGTTCCGGCCGAGGTGCTGGCCGACTGGCGCGCGGCTGGCGCCCGTGGTGCCGCTGCCCGTGCCGAGTGGGAGGCCCGGCTTGCCGCCGACAGTCAGGGCGCGGAATTCTCGCGCCGCATGGCGGGCACCTTGCCCGATCTGGCGCAGGCCGAGGCCACTTTCGCCGCCTGGCTGGAGGGCAGCCAGAAGGTCGCCACCCGCAAGGCTTCGGAGCTGGCGCTGGAAGTGCTGACCCCGCTTGTGCCGGAAATGCTGGGCGGCTCGGCCGACCTCACCGGCTCGAACCTCACCAAGACCAAGGTTACCACCCCGTTCAGCCCCGAAAATTACGGCGGGCGCTACGTCTATTACGGCATTCGCGAATTCGGCATGGCCGCTGCCATGAACGGCATGGCGCTGCATGGCGGCATCATCCCTTACGGCGGCACCTTCCTGGTGTTCTCCGATTATTGCCGCAACGCCATCCGCATGTCGGCGCTACAGGGCGCGCGGGCGATCTATGTGCTGACGCATGACAGCATCGGCCTTGGCGAGGATGGCCCGACCCACCAGCCTATCGAGCATGTGATGAGCATGCGGATGATCCCCAATCTCGAGGTGTTCCGCCCGGCGGATGTTATCGAGACGGCGGAATGCTGGATGCTGGCCGTGCAGAACGCGCATGGGCCTTCGGTTCTGGCGCTCAGCCGCCAGAATTTGCCGCAGCTGCGCAATGCCGGTCCGAACCTTTCGGCAAAGGGCGCCTATCGGCTTCAGGCCGCCACCGCCCCGCGCAAGGTGATTTTGATCGCCACCGGCTCCGAAGTTGAAATCGCTGTTAACATTCGTGCGCTACTGGAGGCGCAAGGTTTGGGGGCGGATGTCGTTTCCATGCCGTCGATGTCGCGCTTTTTGGCACAGGACAAGGACTACAAGGCCGATGTTCTGCCAGAGGGCGTTCTGCGCGTGTCGATCGAGGCGGGCACCCGCTTCGGCTGGGAGGCTATCACCGGTCTCGATGGCCTGCGCTTTGGCATCGACAGTTTTGGCGCCTCGGCCCCGGCCGAAGTGCTATATGATCATTTCGGGCTGACGCCTGCCAAGATCGCGCCGCAAATTCTTGCGGCCCTGGGTGGTCAGTGACAAGAATTCCATTGAGGAGGAACAGGTAAATGGCTGTCAAGGTTGCAATTAACGGGTTCGGCCGCATCGGGCGCAACGTCGCGCGCGCCATTCTCGAGCGCCCCGATTGCGGGCTGGAGCTGGTCTCGATCAACGATCTGGCGAGCCCCAAGGCGAACGCCCAGTTGTTCAAGCGCGACAGCGTGCACGGCACCTTCCCCGGCACCGTCGAGGTCGAAGGCAACGATCTGGTGATCAACGGCAAGCGCATTCAGGTCACCGCCGAGCGTGACCCCGGCGATCTGCCGCATGCCGCCAACGGCATCGACATCGCGCTGGAATGCACCGGTTTCTTCACCACCCGCGAAACCGCCGGCAAGCACCTGACCGCCGGCGCCAAGCGCGTGCTGATCTCGGCACCCGGCAAGGGCGTGGATCTGACCGTGGTGTTTGGCGTGAACCACGACAAGCTGACCGCCGATCACCTGATCGTCTCGAACGCTTCGTGCACCACCAACTGCCTGGCGCCTTTCGCCAAGGTTCTGCACGAGGCCATCGGTATCGAGCGCGGTCTGATGACCACGATCCACAGCTATACCAACGATCAGAAGATCCTCGACCAGATCCATTCCGATCCGCGCCGCGCCCGCGCCGCCGCGCTGAACATGATCCCGACCAGCACCGGCGCCGCCGTGGCCGTGGGTGAGGTTCTGCCGGAACTGAAGGGCAAGCTCGACGGTTCCTCGATCCGCGTGCCGACTCCCAACGTCTCGGTGGTCGACCTCGTCTTCACGCCCAAGCGCGACACCACCAAGGACGAGGTTAACGCCCTGCTGAAGGCCGCCGCTGAAGGGCCGCTGAAGGGCGTTCTGGGCTACACGGACGAGCCGCTGGTCTCGATCGACTTCAACCATGACCCGGCCTCGTCGACCATCGACAGCCTTGAGACGGCTGTTCTGGAAGGCAAGCTGGTGCGTGTGCTCAGCTGGTACGACAATGAATGGGGCTTCTCCAACCGCATGGTCGACACGGCCGGCGTGATGGGCAAGCTGCTCTGAGTAACCAAAAGGGCGGGGCAATGGCTCCGCCCTTTTTGGTGTAAGGTATAGAGATAGACGCAGGGGCGTTACGCCCCTGCACCCCACAACGTCTTCCGGCGACAGAACAGGGCTAAAGGCAGCGTCTGGCCCGACCTCACCGCGCCGCAGGCTGTTAAAGCCGCTTCGCGGCCGCGTAAGGCGCTGAGATGTGGGTGCCACGAATACATTAATGGGG
>CAIWFP010000337.1 GCA_903911985.1 uncultured Sphingomonadales bacterium | reverse complement strand
GAGCGAGTTTTCGGTTTGGATGAGAAGCACCGCTTGCGCAGCCGTCTGAGGCAGGAGCGGCGCGACCATGTTGCCGCCTTGCCCGTACAAACAAGGGCGCTGGTGTTCTCGCGTCCGCCTGTGGTTATCGCCAAGGCCATTGCCGATGATGCCGTGGTGGGGCTCTATCACGCCACGGCTGATGAAGCCCCCACCCGCGCCTATGCCAAATGGTTATACGACAATGGCCGGCGCATCGCCCTGCCCTGGTTCGCCACGCGCGACACGCCCATGGGCTTTCGGCTCTGGCGCGACCCCTATAGCGACAAGGGTTTGCAAACTGGCCCCTATAACACCCCGCAACCCTCGGCGGATGCCGAAGCGGTGGTACCCGATGTGGTATTCGTGCCATTGCTTGGCTTTACCGCCGGATGCGGGCGGCTGGGGCAAGGCGGCGGTCATTATGAGCGCTGGCTGGCGATGCAGCCCGGTGCGGCGGCGCTGGGGCTGGCGTGGGATTGCCAGCTGGTCGATGACCTGCCTCTGGAGCCGCACGACCGCCTGCTCGACGCGGTGATCACCCCCACCCGGCTGTATCAACGGTCCGACGAACCGCGACCTGAAAAGGAGACCACCTGATGCGCAACGAACCGAGTTGGCGGATACCCGTGGGCGTGCTGGCGCTGGTGGCGGCGTTGCTGGTCTATGGCGGGGCGATCGCCCGCTGGCTGGCGCCGCTGATAGCGGGTTGGCCGGCGCTGGGGCAGCTGCCTGTCTATCTCGTGCTGGGGGTGGTGTGGCTGCTGCCACTGCGGCGATATCTCATCTGGATGGAAACCGGCCGCTGGGGCTGAGTGGGTAAAGCCCGTCGCCCAAGACTAAAACCATTTTTGTGTGAGTGGCTGCCAGCCTCTGCTGGCCTCTAGCCCCAGGCCTTTGATCAGAGGGCTAGGGCGCTCCGCAACATAGCGGCCGAAACTTAAACGGGCCGCATTTCAACGGCCCGAATTGAACGGCCCGAATTAATCGGATTGTCACCAATCCCCAAGTGGCGCGAGTGACGGGGCTCGAACCCGCGACCTCCGGCGTGACAGGCCGGCACTCTAACCAACTGAGCTACACCCGCGTATTCACTTGCGTGATTTTGCGAAGCCGCACCCCTTGGGGAGCCGCGCCACTAAGGCAGCGCAAACTATGTGTCAACACCCGCGACGGTGGATAATGGCATTTGTGTGAAGCTATTGCCGGACCCTCTGCCGAGAGGATCAACGGCACTGGCCGTCGCGACCAATTTTCGCTGGCGTCCGAGGTGTTGCCGGGGCCTGAATCCCCCGTTCCCGCGGTATCCAGAGAATATCCGAAAGGCGGAATTAACCATTTCTTGGCGTCTGCCTGCGAAACCCCCGGTTCAGGGCCCAGGATTTTTTGGGCCCGAGAGACCCGGGGAGCAGCCGCCATGACACCCAAACGCGTTTCCACCGTCCTGTGGGCCTCCGTGCCGCTTGTCGTCGCCCTGACCACCTCCCTGCCCTCTGCGCCCGCCACGGCAGGTGCCATCGCCGAGGCCCGCGTCTCGCTGGACAGCGCGATCTTCGTCGAACACGTTGAACGTCAGAACGGCACTGCCGTCCATTCGCTGGAGCCGGCCAAGCGGTTGTTGCCCGGCGAAAGGGTCGTGACACTGGTCAATTGGCAACGCGCTCCCGTTTCGGGTTCGGGAACGGGCGGCTTCGTCCTGGTCAACGCCCTGCCCGCGCGGCTGAATTATCAACGCAGCAGTCAGGCCGACGAGGAAGTTTCCGTGGATGGCGGACACAGCTGGGGTCGCCTCGGCGCTCTGCGCATCGAGGGCCACGCCGCCACCGCCGCCGATGTCACCCATATTCGCTGGCATGTCTCGCCCGAACAGGCATCCGCTGGCAGCGGACAAATCGCCTATGCCGGAGTTGTTCGCTAAAGCGGCCTAAACCGCCCCCTCTATACCGCAACTGGCGCGGCGATATGCGCCTGCGGGGCGTAACCGCTCACCACAAAATCCTCGATTCCGTAATCAAAGATCGAATCGGGTCGGCGCGCGATAGTCAGGCGGGGATCGCCTGCGGGCTGGCGACTCAGTTGCTCGGCCACGAGTTCGGCATGGTTGAGATAGAGGTGAACATCTCCGCCGACCCACACCAGTTCCCCCGGCTCCAGATCACATTGCTGGGCAACCATGCGGAGAAACAGCGCCGCGCTCCACAGGTTGAACGGCACGCCCAACGCCAGATCGGCGCTGCGCTGGTGCAGCAGGCACGAGAGGCGGCCCTTGCCATCCGCGCCCGTGCCGACATGGAACTGGTAGGTCTTGTGACAGGGCGGCAGGGCCATCGTGTCCAGCTCCGCCACATTCCAGCCCTCGACAATGTGTCGCCGCCCACCGGGATTGGCGCGAAGCCCATCGATCAGCAGCGCCACCTGATTGACCCCCTTCGCCCGCCGCCGGAACAGGGGCTCATCGCCAGTGGCTGCGGAATTGGCTGTGACTGGCTCATAAACCGGCCAATTCACCCACTGCTTGCCATAAACCGGGCCCAGATCGCCCCACCGCGCGGCGAACCCAGCGTCAGCCACGATTCGGGCGGAGAACTCGGCGCGGGTGATCGCCTCCCCGGTTTCGGCCACATAATGCGCCAGTGGCCAGTCCGTCCAGATTTCCACACCTTGCGCGCACAGGGGGCGGATATTGGTGTCACCGGTGAGAAACCACAGAAACTCGCGCGTGGCGGTTTTCCAATAGACCCGCTTGGTGGTGAGCAGCGGCATGCGCCCATCGGCCAGATCGACCCGGATCGTCTCGCCAAACAGCGAACGCGTGCCTATTCCGGTGCGGTCCACCCGCTCATCCCCTTCTGCCCAAATGCGGCGCATCAGGCTGATATACTGGTGTTCCCAGTGGCGGGCTTCGCCATGATGGTTGAGAGAATCGGCAGGGTGTGGGGGGACAGACATGCAACCTTGCTTAAACATGTGTTTCGGCGCTTGCCACCCCGGGCATCGATCACTATAGGCGCCCTCCTGTCCTGCGTCGGCCTTCTGGTCGGTGCGTGGGGAG
>CAIWFP010000336.1 GCA_903911985.1 uncultured Sphingomonadales bacterium | reverse complement strand
GATCGCGCGGATAGATGCCCTGCTCCACATAGGCGCCGAGGAACTTGGCGGCATCGTCGCGCGACACACCCAGCGTGGTTTGCGTCAGATCGTTGGTGCCGAAGGAGAAGAATTCGCCCACCTCGGCAATCTCGCCCGCCATCAGCGCGGCGCGCGGCAGCTCGATCATCGTGCCCACATGATAGGCGAGGCGCCGCCCCTTCTCGGCAAACACCGCCTCGGCCGTGCGGTCCACCAGGCTTTTCAGGATTTCCAGTTCCCTGGGTGTCGCCACCAGCGGAATCATGATCTCGGGCACCACCGCCTCGCCGCTGGCCGCCGCCACATCACAGGCCGCCTCGAAAATGGCGCGGGCCTGCATCTCGTAAATTTCCGGGAAGGTGATACCCAACCGGCAACCGCGATGACCGAGCATCGGGTTCGCCTCGTGCAGCTCGCCCGCGCGGCGGCGCAAGGTGGCAACGCCGATACCGATCGCGAGGGAGAGATCCTCGAACTCATCCTCGCCCTGCGGCACAAACTCGTGCAGGGGCGGGTCGAGCAGGCGAATGGTGACCGGCAAGCCTGCCATAACCTCGAATATTTCGTGAAAATCGGCCCGCTGCTCGGGCAGCAATTTGGCCAAGGCGGCGCTCCGGCCGAGCCCGTCCTCGGCCAGGATCATCTGGCGCACGGCGGAAATGCGCTTGTCGTCGAAGAACATATGTTCCGTGCGGCAAAGCCCCACGCCCTCGGCGCCAAACTGGCGGGCGACGCGGCAATCCTCGGGCGTTTCCGCATTGGCACGCACCCGCATGCGGCGATGCCGGTCGGCCCAGCCCATCAGAATGGCGAAATCGCCGACCAGTTCCGGCTCGATGGTGCCGACAGAACCGGCCATGATCTCTCCGGTGGCGCCATCCAGCGTGATGAGATCGCCCTCCTTCAGGTCGCGGTTGCCGATTTTCAGCGTGCGGCTAGGCAGATCGATAGACACGGACGAAGCGCCCGAGACGCAAGGGCGGCCCATGCCGCGCGCCACCACGGCGGCGTGGCTGGTCATGCCGCCGCGCGCGGTGAGAATGCCGCGCGCCGCATGCATGCCGTGGATATCCTCCGGGCTGGTTTCCACCCGCACCAGCACCACCGCCTCGCCGCGTTCAGCGCGCGCCTGCGCCGTCTCGGCATCCAGCACGATGGCGCCCGAGGCCGCGCCCGGGCTGGCCGGAAGCCCCGTGCCCAGCAGGTCGCGAACCGCCTTGGGGTCCAGCGTCGGGTGCAGCAACTGGTCCAGCGCCATGGGGTCGATACGGGCGATGGCGGTTGCCTCGTCGATCAGCCCCTCCCCGACCATTTCCACGGCCATCGTCAACGCGGCCTTGGCGGTGCGCTTGCCGCTGCGGGTTTGCAGCATCCACAGCTTGCCGCGCTCCACGGTGAATTCAATGTCCTGCATGTCGCGATAATGGCGCTCCAGCAGGTCGAACACGGTGGCCAGCTCGCCATAGGCCTCCGGCATGGCCGCTTCCATGCTGGCGGGCTTGGCATTGGCGGTGATACGCGCCTTTTCGGTGAGATATTGCGGGGTGCGGATGCCGGCGACAACGTCTTCCCCTTGCGCATTGACCAGCCATTCGCCGTAATAGGCACGCTCGCCCGTGGCCGGGTCGCGGGTGAAGGCAACGCCGGTGGCGCTGGTGTC
>CAIWFP010000335.1 GCA_903911985.1 uncultured Sphingomonadales bacterium | reverse complement strand
TGCGGCGGCGGATCTCGGCCGGGTCGGCGCTGGTGAGGGGCACGCCGTCGAGCTTGATGGTGCCGACCTGCGGATCGTAAAAGCGTTCGGCCAGCTGGAACAGGGTGCTCTTGCCCGCACCAGAGGGGCCGACAATCGCCACCGTCTCGCCCGGCTCCACCGTCAGGCTGAAATCGGCAAGGGCGGCAACTTCGGGGCGCGAGGGATAGCGGAAGGTAACATGCGAAAAGCTCAGGCCGCCGCGTGCCGGTACCGGGAGATCCTGCGGCCGGGCGGGCACGGCGATGGTCGGCCGCTCGTTCAGCAGCTCTTCCAGACGGCTGGCGGCGCCAGCGGCCCGCACCAGATCGCCATAGACTTCGGACAAGGAACCGAAAGCGCCCGCGACAACGCCGCCCGTGGCCACGAAAGCGGCGATGGTGCCACCGGTAATCTCGCCGCGCGAGACCGCCAGCGCGCCGCGCCATACCAGCAGGTCTATCGCGCTGAAGATCAGCAGGATGACGATGGAGGTCATCACTGCGCGGATGGTGATGCGGCGCTTGGCGGTGGCGAAGGTGCGCTCCACCGTGGCGGCGAAGCGTTCGGCCTCGCGGCTTTCCTGATTGAAGGCCTGCACAATGCGGATGGCGCCCAGAACTTCCGAGACCAGCACGCCGATATCGGCCACACGGTCCTGACTGGAGCGGGAGACATTGCGCAGCCGCCGCCCGAACCAGACGATGGGTACAATCACCAGCGGAATGCCGATGAGCAGCCAGGCAGTCAGCTTTGGCGCCAGCCAGAACAGCACCACCACCCCGCCAGTGGCCGTCAGCGCGTTGCGCAGGGCCACAGAGACCGTGGTGCCCACCACCTGTTCGATGAGGGCGGTGTCGGCGGTCAGGCGGCTGGAGATTTCGCGCGGGCTGTTTTCCTCGAAGAAACTGGGCGGCATCCGCAGCATGTTGGCCTGCACCGCCAGACGGATATCCGCCACCACGCGCTCGCCCAGCCACGAAACGTTGTAGAAGCGGATCGCCGTGCCCACCGCCAGCGCGACGATGATGCCGAACAGGACCTCGAACCAGAAGTTCATCGAGGCGACGCTGGCGGCAGAGCCATGCGCGAAGGCGCGGTCGATGATCGGGCGGAAGACCGAGGTGATCGCCAGCGTCGCCGAGGAGGTGACGAGAAGCGCCGTGCCCGCCAGTGCCACCCGGGTGGGATAGGCCATCGCCGCGCGCCAGATCATCCGCAGGGGGCCGAGCTTGCGCGTGGCCGGAGGGGAGGCGATCTGGCCGGTTTGTTCGGCGGCGGAATCGGAATTGTCGGACGAAGGGTCGTTGGCGGAGGAGCTGATGGGCGCGGACATACACCAGTCCTAAAGGATTTTCACGGCAGTGGAAACAGTGCCGTTCGCAGACGCGGCGAAGATTTGTGTTACATTGCGTTGCAACATTGCGCGAATCGCGTAACGCTAGACAATTCGCCGGAATTGCCGGACCAGTCACTGGACTGAAAAACACCCGCAGGGGAATGATATGCTGTATAATGCCTATGAATTACAACGCTCCTACCTCACCGGGGCGAGCGCATGGGCCTCGGTCGTCTCAGACCTGATGACCAATCCGGCACTGCCCGGGGCGGCTTTGGGCGTGGGCCCGATGATCGCTTCGGCGCTGGATGTCTTCGCGCATGCGACAATGCCGCGTGGCAAACCGGCCTTTGATATCGAGACCGTGCATGCCGCCGGCAAGGACCGGGCCGTGACCGAGGCGATCGTATTGCACCGGCCCTTTGGCAATCTCCTGCGCTTCAGCCACGATGGCCTCCCCGAGGATGCGCCCAGGCTGTTGATCGTGGCGCCGATGAGCGGCCATTATGCCACGCTGCTGCGCGGCACGGTGGCGCGGCTGCTGGAAGGCGCGGTGGTCTACATCACTGATTGGGCCGACGCGAAGATGGTGCCGGTGGCAGCCGGGCGTTTCGATCTGGACGATTACATCGACTATGTTGTCGGTTTTCTGGAACATATCGGGCCGGAAGCCCATGTGCTGGCGGTGTGCCAGCCTTCGGTGCCGGCGCTGGCCGCCACCGCGCTGATGGGGGCGACCGGGCACCCCTGCCGTCCGCTTACCCTCACCATGATGGGCGGGCCAATCGATACCCGCGAGGCGCCGACCACCGTTAACGACACCGCCATGACCCGCCCGCTGGCGTGGTTCCAGCAGACGGTCATTACCAACGTGCCGCTGATGTATCCTGGCGCCGGGCGCAAGGTCTATCCGGGCTTCCTGCAGCTGGCCGGTTTCATGTCGATGAACCTGAAGACCCACATGATGAGCCACTGGAAGATGTTCAACCATCTGGTGGAAGGCGATGGCGACAGCGTCGATGCCTCCAAGGCGTTCTACGAGGAATATCGCAGCGTTTGCGACCTGACTGCGGAGTTTTACCTGCAAACCATCGAGCATGTGTTCCAGTTGCACTCGCTGCCCAAGGGCGAGCTGATGCATCGCGGCCAGTTGATCGACGTGGGCGCGATCCGCGATACGGCCATACTGTGCATCGAGGGTGAGCGCGACGATATCTCGGGCATTGGTCAGACAAAGGCCGCGCTGACACTGGCCACCGGCCTGCCGGAGGAGGCCAAGCACTATCATCTCGCCCCGGAAGTCGGCCATTACGGCATCTTCAACGGCGAACGCTGGCGCACGCGTATCGCGCCGGTGGTGGAGGAGTGGTGGGCGCAGCACGCCACGCGCGGGCAGAGTGCCGCCAAGCAGGGCGGTGCCGGCAAGGCGCGTCAGCTGACGGCAGTTAGCTAAGGTCAAACCCGCTGAGTGAGCCTGTGTGGCTGATCCGGTCGACGCCGGATCGGCCACTTGGCGGCGTAGTTCCCGCCGCAAACCGCCTTGGGCCAGCGGGGCAAGGCCCACGGCGGGCCCCGCAGGTCAGACCATATGCTGGAGGATCCATTCGGCCAGCAGGGCGGGCTTGGGCTCGTCCTCGATTTCCACGCTGGCCTCAAGCTTTTGCTGCCATTGTCCCGGGCGTTTTTCGGCCAGTTCCAGCAGCTTGAAATGCGCGCGCACGCGCTTGCCCGATTTCACCGGGGCGAGGAAACGGATCTTGTCGAAACCATAGTTGACCGTCATTTGCACCTCGGGCTTCTCGAAGGCGCTGTGCATCATTGTCACCAGCAGCGAGAGCGAGAGGAAGCCGTGGGCGATTGTGCCGCCAAAGGGCGTGTCCTTGGCCAACTCCGGGTTCACATGAATGAACTGGTGGTCGTCGGTGCAATCGGCAAAGGCGTTGATCCGGTCCTGCCCCAGCGTGAACCATTCGGAGGTGCCGATAGTTTCGCCAACGCGGGTTTGCAGATCTTCCAGCTTCATGCGCCTGTCTCCTAATGGCTTGGAGCTTGCGTCATGCAGGATGCGGCCCAAGGGCGCAAGCTCGCGCAAGCTCGCGCAAGGGAGGGTGGAGGGCGCGGCGTGGCGCCCTCCGTCGTCAGTTGACCGGTGCTGTGGCCGTTGGACGCATGGGCGGCGTGGCGCCACCGCCGCGTGGGCCCACCGGTATCGCCATCTGCCGCGCGGCTTTCGGCTTGCGATCGGCAATGCGGCGCTTCACCAGCTCGGCCAGCGCGATCTGCAGGCCGATGAGCATGTAAACGAAGGGCTGATAGGCGATGCCGACGAAGGCCGCGCCCACCAGATAGCACAGATGGCCCTGTTGCAGCGCGATGATCAGGGCGACGTCGCTGCGGTCGCGCGGGTCGTCGCTGCCCTTCAGCTTGCGGCGGGTGCCTTCCAGCTGGATCATGCCGCCAAAGTTCAGGACCAGCCACAAGATCAGGCCCGGCCAGCCCTGCTCGCCCAGCATCTCGAAATAGGAGGAGTGGTAGGCGCGCTGGTCGTCGGTGATGAGGGATTTTTCCCTCGCGGTGGTGGTGCCCGAGCCCTTGGCGCTCATCAGCTCCAGCTTGATGTGGCTGCCGAGGTTGGCGTAGACCCCGCCGCCGAAGGGATGGTCCG
>CAIWFP010000334.1 GCA_903911985.1 uncultured Sphingomonadales bacterium | reverse complement strand
CAGCAGATTGCGGCGGCGCGTGGGGTGGCCATGGCGCAGGTCGCGCTGGCCTGGCTCATGGCCAAGGCGGAAGTGACGGCGCCGATTGTTGGCGTCACCCGGCTGGGTCAGTTGGAAGACGCGCTGGGCGCGCTGGAGGTGGGGTTGACCACCGAGGATATCGCTATGCTGGAAGCGCCTTATGTCCCCCATCCGGTGATGGGCCACACATGATCTGGTGGGGTGGCGCAGCGCCGGATCTTGAGCGATTGACCCGACTGGGTGATGGCTCGATGAATGAATTTCTCGGCATTGTCTTCACCGACATTGGCGAAGACTGGTTGCGTGCCAGCATGCCGGTCGCCCCGCGCGTTCTCCAGCCCTATGGTCGACTGCACGGCGGCGCCTCGGTGGCGCTCGCGGAAACGGTAGGCTCGGTGGCGGCCGGGCTGGTGGTTGATCCAGGTTCATTCGCGGTGGTTGGCATGGAGATCAACGCCAACCACATCCGCCCCGCCCATGACGGGTTTGTCCACGCCACGGCCAAGGCCGAATCGCTGGGCCGCACCACGCAAATCTGGACGATCCGCATCGAGAATGACCAGAACAAGCTGGTCTGCCTCTCGCGGTTTACCGTGGCGGTGATTGCCCTCAATCGCAAATAGGCTGGCGCAAATAGGCTGGCGCAAATAGGCCAGCCCCGCCGCCCGCCGATCAGGCCGCCCGGCGGCGTGCCTCGGCGGCGGCGGCCAGCGGCGCGGCCAGATCCTTTTTGAGGATCTTGCCGTTGGGGTTCAGCGGCAGCTCGTCCATGATGACCAGTGTGCGCGGCACCTTGTTGTCGGCGAGGTGATCGCGGCAGAAGGCGAGGATTTCTTCCGGTGTCGCGGTCATGCCGGGGCGCAGCGATACGGCAGCGGCGATATCCTCGCCGAGCACCTCGTGGGGCACGCCGACCACAGCGGCCTGCTGCACGGCGGGGTGCTGGTAAAGCGCGGTTTCGATCTCCATCGGCGTGATGTTATAGCCGCCACGGATGATCAGTTCCTTGGACCGGCCAGCCATGATCAGGTCGCCGTCCTCGTCGACGTAGCCAAGGTCGCCGGTCCGGGTCCAGCCGCCCTTGAAGCTGGCGGCGGTGGCCTCGTCGTCGTTCCAGTAGCGGCGCGGATGCTTCTGATAGCCATAGATCTCGCCGACAATGCCGGGGGTGGTGACGACATTGCCGTCCTCGTCGCGCAGCTGCATGTGCTCGGGCAGTTTGCCTACACAGCCGGGCTTGAGCACCTGCTCCTGACTGGTGGTGCCAACGCTAATGCCGCCCTCGGACATGCCATAGGAATTGCGCATGCGCACATGTGGCCACAAGGCCATGGCGCGCTTCACCGAATCATTCGGCAGCGGCGCGGTACCGGTCATCAGATATTTCACCCCGGCGAAATCATAATCCGCCACATCGGGGTGATCGAGCACCAGCCGCAGCATGGTGGGCACCAGATAAACCAGATTGGGCTGCTTGGCTTTTACCAGATCAAGGAAGCCCTTGGGGTCGAATTTGGGCTGGGTGATGGCCGTGGCCCCGCCGCGCGCGGGCAGCATGACAATGCCGAGGTTTCCGCCCGAACCGGTGAGCGGCAGCGCGCTCAGCGTCGAGCGCGAGCGATCCTGATTGGTGCCGGTAACGCCGGTCATAAGGTCGGGATGGCTGACCACCACGCCCTTGATCTTGCCGGTGGTGCCAGAGGTGCCGAGGATTTCGGCATCGGCCTTGGGGTCAAGGCTCGCCTGATCGGGCAGGGCGGCGAGGTTGCGCGGCATGGCGTCGACCATCCAGCAGCCGACAAGCTTCAGATCCTTGAACAGGTCGGGCACATCGGTGATGGCGAATCGCGGCGTTGTCAGCTCGGCGAAATCCGAGATCTCCTTGGGGTTGAGGCGCGTGTTGATCGGGCAGGCGATGCCACCCGCGCGAAACACCGCGAAAACCGCGATGGCCATCTCGATCGAATGGTTGTTGCTGATCGGCAGGAACACGCGGTCGCCAGGCTGAAGTCCCGCCGCGGCAAGGCCGCCACCTACTTCGTCAACCTCGCGGTCCCACTCGGCAAATGTGAGCTGCCGGCGGGTATCGTCATGCGCGATCTCATCACTTTGATGTTGAGCGCGGACCTTCAGGGCATCGCTGATCCGGCGAACTTCAACCATTCCAAAACCCCTTGCTTCAAGTCGAGGCATCTATTACCTAGTTATACAACTGAGATCAAGGAGTGAATGCCGTGGCCGATACGAAAACCGATATCAAGCAAAGTGAAGAGTGGCAGAAGGCCACCGCTTACGAGATTACCGATCATGATGTCGAGCGTCAGCGCAAGCTGATCGGGTTTGATCAGGCCGCCAAGTCCCGCGAGTACATCCAGACCGCGACCACTGACAACATCCGCAATTTCGCGCATGGTTGCGGCGACGACAACCCCCTCTACTGCGATCCGCACTATGGCAAGAAGACCCGCTGGGGCAGCGTGATCGCGCCGGCCATGATGGCGAGCATTATCAACGCGCCGATGAAGGGCGACTCGGTTCCTGACGAGATCAAGGCTCTGCGCAAGAGCCTGTTCAAGGGCATTCACGTATTCGTGTCGGGTTCGACCTGGGATTTTTACCGCCCGATCTATCCTGGCGACACCATCTACAGCTTCAACGGCGATGAAACTTGCGAAGTCAAGCAGTCGGAATTCGCCGGCAAGTCGGTCATCACCAATCGCCGCGACGTCAAGGTCAACCAGCGCGGTGAAGTGGTGGCTGTCTATCGCATCCTGCGCGTGCTGACCGAGCGCAAGACGGCGGTGACGAAGGGCAAATATTCCGACCTCAAGCCGGCTACCTACACCGACGAGGAAATGCAGGCGATCGAGGCGATCTACGCCGCCGAAAAGGTTCAGGGCGCGGCCAAGCGTTATTTTGAAGAGGTCAACATCGGCGACAGCCTCGGCATGCAGGCCAAGGGTCCGCTGACCGTCACGGATGTGATCTGCTTCCATTCCGGTGGCTATGGCTTTGTGCCCTATGCGCCCACCGCCAACCGTCTGGCCCACAAGAACCGCCAGCGCATTCCCGCCTTCTATGTGAAGAACGAGCAGGGCATTCCCGATGTCGCCCAGCGTCTGCACTGGGATCCGCTGTGGGCGCAGGCGATCGGCAACCCGATGGCTTATGACTACGGGGTAATGCGCGAAAACTACCTCTACCAGTATCTGTCCGACTGGACCGGCGATGATGGCATCGTCACCCATGTCCACGACGAAATCCGCAAGTTCAACTATATGGGCGACGTCCAGAAGGTGACCGGCGAAGTGGTCGGCAAGCGGCAGGAAAATGGCCAGAATCTGGTGGATGTGAAGGTTACCTTCACCAACCAGCGCGGCGAGGAATCGGTGCGCGCCACCGCCACCATTGCCCTGCCGAGCAAGGACAAGCCGCTGCCGATGTATCCGCCGGTGCCCGCGGACCTCGCCGAAAAGGCCGCGCAGATGATGGCCCGCCACTGGGAACTGGGCGGCGATTGATCGCCGACCCATCCCTTTAGGGGGACGGGGTGGATAACTGGGCGCGGAGTCGGTCTCGGCCGCTCCGCGCCCAAGCTGTTACGGTTGGGGCCGAAAGGGAAGTGCGATGTCTGAGGAAGTGCTGATCGAAAACCAGGGCGGGGTGCGAATCATCACGCTGAACCGCCCGGACAGGCTGAACGCGCTGACCAATTCGATCATGGGTCCGCTGGCCGATGCCTGCGCCGATGCCGCGCGCGATGGTTCGGTTGGCTGCGTGGTGGTGACGGGTGCCGGGCGCGGTTTCTGCTCGGGCGGCGATCTCAAGGCGGATGAAAAGACCGCAACCATCAAGCCTGCCAGCCAGGATTTTGGCAGCCGCACCGAACAGGGCTTTGCCCGCCTGCGCGGTTTCATGGAAACATCGCGTCTTCTGCACGAAATGCCCAAGCCAACCATCGCCATGGTCAATGGCCCGGTGGCGGGCGCCGGCATCGGCATCGCTGGGGCCTGTGATCTGCGTTTTGCGGGCCGCGCGGCCAGCTTCCTCACCGCCTTTGACCGTATTGGCGCGGGTGGCGATTTTGGCTCTACCTGGTTCTGGACTAAAATCCTCGGCACCGGCGTTGCCCGCGAACTGTTCTTGCTGGGCGAAAAGCTCACCGCCGAAGAGGCCTTTGCCAAGGGCGTCTTTACCCGTCTGTTCGACGACGAGATGCTGCGTGAGGAAACGCTGAAGGCGGCGCACCGCCTCGCCGATGGTCCGCGCATGGGCTATCGCTACATGAAGCAGAACCTCAACAACGCCGAGGATTTCGCCTTTGAAGCCGCGCTTGATGCCGAGGCTCTCAACATGACCCTGTCTACTGCCGCCACCGCGTTGATCTGGAAAGAGGCGCGCCGTGCCAAGGAAGCCGGGAATGGCTGAACCAGTCGATCTCAGGATCGACGTTTCCAGCGCCCTGCCCATCGCGATCACCGGCGGCGAACCGCCGGAAATCGCGGTCTGGCTGTTTCTGCCGGACAGGCTGCCCGAGCGGCCAACCGTGATCAGCCTGCTCAACGGCGGCACTTACGATCGGCGTTATTTCCATTTCGCCGTGCCGGGGCGCGGCGATTATTCCTGCGCCGAATATTTGCGGGCGCGCGGCCATATCGTGGTCCTGCCCGATCACCTTGGCATTGGTGCCAGCGGGCGGGCAAAAGACCAGATGCAGGCAACGCGGCAGGTTTGCGCCGCCGCGAATCACGCCGCGCTCGAACAGGTCTACACCCGTTTGGCGCAAGGCACGCTTGTGCCCGGCCTCGCCCCGGTTCCGGCGTTTTTCAAGGTAGGCGGCGGCCATTCGATGGGTGGCTTCCAGACGATAACCCAGCAGGCCGGGCACCGCAGCTTCGATGCCTGCCTGATCCTCGGCTATACCGCCCACGGCGTTCACCTGACCATCGGCGGCCAACTGATCAGCGCCGACCCGGGCGCGCTGGACCTGATGCAGCCCGATTACGCCAAGCGTGACCGTTCACTGCTGCGCTCCACGTTCCATTGGGAAGATGTGCCAGAGGATGTTATCGCCGTGGATGACGATATGCTGGTCGAAGTGCCCTATGTGCTCAGTATCCAGTCGATCACCGAGGGCATCGTGCGGGATGATGCTGCCAAAATCGACGTGCCGATCTATATCAATCTGGGGGAGCGGGATGTTTCGCCCGACCCCTATGCCGAACCCGGTTTTTATCGCGCCTGTCGCGATATAACGCTGCATATACTGCCGCGTTCCGGCCATTGTCAGAACTTTGCATCCACGAGGCTCGAAATGTACGACCGGATAGACCGTTGGGTTCGCGATCAGGCCAGCGCAAGATGACCAACAACATCAAGATCGAACGCCTCGAAGGCGGCATCGCCCGGGTGCTGGTGGCGCGGGCGGACAGCGGCAATGCCTCCACCCCGGAGATGCTCGGCGAAATCCGCGATGCTTTTCTGGCGCTGTCCGGCGATGCCACTGTCCGCGCCATCATTCTGGCGGCCGAGGGCAAGCATTTCTCCGTGGGGGCGGACTTCGCCTTTCTTGAGAAGCTTACCACCACCCCCGCCAGCGAGATCAAGGGCACGGTCTACGCCAATTTTCAGGGCGCGGCCAAGGCGATCTACCGCTGCCCCAAGCCCACCGTGGCACTGGTGCAGGGCGCGGCGATCACCGTTGGTTGCGAGCTGGCGCTGGCCTGCGATTTCCGCATCGCCAACGACAAGGTCCGCTTTCAGGAAAGCTGGATCAAGCTGGGGATCATGCCGCCACTGGGCGGATTGTTCCTGCTGCCGCGTCTGATTGGCATGGGCCGGGCGATGGAAATGTGCCTGCTGGGCCGCCCGGTCGGGGCTGAAGAGGCGCTGCGCATCGGGCTGGTTGGCGAAGTGGTCGCATCCGAGGAACTGGCCGCGCGGGGCGAGGCATTCGCCGCCGAACTCGCCGCCATCGCGCCCATGGCCTATGCCACGGTCAAGCAATCGTTGCAGCGCGGGCTTGAAAGCTCGATGGAGGCCGAATGGCAGGCCAATCTGCCCAATCAGGCGCTCCTGCTGGGCAGCGATGATTTTCGCGAGGGTTTGGCGTCGGTAACCGCCAGGCGCGCGCCACAATTTACCGGCCGGTAGTATCCGAATTCGGCGCACGAGATATTTGACCTAGTGAGACAAGTGCGGCAATAGGGCCGCCATGGCATGACCTGCTAAACAACACGCGACCCCATGGGTTTGGCCCATTGGACTGGCGAGGAGACCACGGATGAAACCGGGAACAAAATTGAAGAGCGCAGTGTGTGGCACCGAAGTTGTGGTGATCCGTTGCGCGGGTGGCAGCATTGAGTGCGGCGGTGCCGCCATGAGCGAGGGCGCCGTCCCCGCGGGCGAACCCAGCGCCGATTTTGCCGGCGGTTCGGTAACGGGCAAGCGCTATGTCGACGCTGGCGGCACGATCGAACTGCTCTGCGTCAAGCCGGGCAAGGGCTCGCTTGCGCTGGGTGGCGTGGCGCTGCAGCTCAAGGATGCCAAGCCGCTGCCGGCTTCGGACTGACGGTCGGCCATCATGAACATTGCCCTCCTTCTGGAAATGGCTGCCGGTACCGAGCCTGATCGTGTCGCGCTGGTGTGTGATGGCAAGCGCTGGACCTATGGTGAACTGCTTGCCGCCGCGCAGGGGGCCTGCGAGCTGATCCGGCAGAGTGGCGCGCATTTTGTCGCGCTGCTCGACGAATCGAGCGAAGCCTCGGTGATCGCGCAATTTGGCGCGGCGCTGGCGGGTGTGCCCTATTGCCCGCTCAACTATCGGCTGGCGGATGCCGATCTGGCAGCGCAGCTCGCGCGCATCGCGCCGGCTCTGGTGGTCGGGGACGCGGAGCGGGTTGGGCGGCTCTCGCCGGACTGCGGGCATGTGGTTTATCCGCGCGGCGAGTTCACCCTGGCCGTTCAGGAAGCGACAGCGCAGCCCGATGCCGAATATGATCCCGGCGAGGGGGTGGCGATCCAGCTGTTCACCAGCGGCACCACCGCCGCGCCCAAGGCGGCAAT
>CAIWFP010000333.1 GCA_903911985.1 uncultured Sphingomonadales bacterium | reverse complement strand
GTTTCCGCTTCACCCGCCGGGTGCGCCATAAAATCAGCCCTCAAGACCAAATATCATGCTGATATTGCTACACTATACTGCCAAAATTGCCAGATTTTCCCATTCGCATCTGGGAAATGTGGGTTGATATTGCGTGAAACAGAAGCCTGTATTTGCGCTTAGGCAAAATCCACAGGCGCAAGGAAAGCCGCCCGCCGGGGGCATTGCGCTGACCGGCCGGGCGGCCTAGGCCTTGCGGGTTAACCATGCCTTTTGTCTGGCCGGGTCGTCCGGTCTGGCGCCACAGGAGCCGCCCAACCTTCATGCGCCGCTTGGCTATGCTGTTTCTGGCCCTTGCCGCCCCGCTGGCTTTGCTGGCGGGCGTGTTGTTGGCCAACCGGCTGCTGGGCACGCGTTCGGGCGACAATGCCTATGCGCTGCGGTTCGAGCTGCCGGTGGCCGAAGGGCAGATTGGCCTGCCGCAGGTGGAGGGGCCGCTTGACCCGACCAGGCCGCTGGTGGTGATCGATGCCGGGCATGGCGGGCACGATCCCGGTGCTGGCTCGGCGCCGGGCCCGGGGGGCTCGGGTGGGGATCTGCACGAGAAGGATGTGACGCTGGCGCTGGCCAAAGCCTTGCGAGATCGCCTGCTGGCGGGCGGCGGGGTGCGGGTGGCGCTCACCCGCTCCGACGACCGCTATCTGGCGCTGGAGGAGCGGTCGGGCATCGCGCGGCGGTTGCGGGCGGATCTGTTCATCTCCATCCATGCCGACAGCGCCGATGACGGACACGCCAGCGGCGCCACGGTCTATACGCTGTCCGACAAGGGCAGCACGCAGGAGGCCAGCCGCATCGCCACATCGGAAAACCACGCCGACACGATCAATGGCGTGGCCTTGCGCGATACCAGCAATTCGGTGAGCGCGATCCTCGTTGACCTGGCCCAGCGGCAGAGCGCGGCGGCCTCGGCCCAGTTTGCCGGGCTGATTGTGCGCGAGGGGGCGGGGCGCATGGGCTTTCGCGACCACCCGCTGCAATCGGCGGCCTTTGTCGTGCTGAAATCGCCGGACATGCCCTCGGTGCTGTTCGAGGCGGGGTATATCAGCAATCCCGGCGATGCCGCGCGGCTGACTTCGCCCGATGGGCAGCGGACCTTTGCCGAAACCGTGGCGCTGGCCATTCGCGTCTATTTCGGGCGGGCGGTTGCTGGCGGGGCCGTGCCGTCGGCTGCGGGGTCTCCCGGTGGCGTGCGATGAGGGCGGTGCGTGACGGCATGGCGCCCGCCTTGTTCGGATCCTGGTTACCATCATCACCTCTGGTGCTGGGTCGCCGTGCCATGCTAGGGGCGCTGCTGCCATGACCGAGCCAAACGACCACGAGCAACTGAGCTATCGCATCCGCCGCGAGGCAAGGGGGCTGTGGCAGAGGTTGGGGCTGGTGCCGCGTATCGCCGCCCTGTGGCGCGCCGGGCGCGATGCCGCGGCCCGGTCCGAACGGGTTTCGGCGGCGGCGCGGGCCCGGGAAAACAGCGCGGCGGGGCGCAATCTGGCCCGTGTGGCCGGGCAGGTGCCGCCCGTGGCCGACTGGCGGCGGATCGCGCATGAGCACCCCATCGGCCAGTGGTATGCCGACATGTGGCGTGCCTCGCGCCTGTTCCGCATCGGCAATTATGTGGTGGGGGGCTTTGCCGCGCTCTATCTGCTGGTGTGGGTCACCGTGGCGCATAATCTGCCTTCGGCCGACAAGCTGGTGGATTATCAGCCGCCGCTGCCCACCATGGTGCGCGGGGCCGATGGCTCCATCGTCTATTCCTATGCGCGCGAGCGGCGGGTGCAGCTGCGCTATGTCGATTTTCCGCCCCGGCTGATTAACGCTTTCCTGTCGGCCGAGGACAAGAATTTCTTCTATCACGGCGGCGTCGATGTCATCGGGCTTGGTGAGGCGGTGGTGGATTATGCCACCAAGTTCGGCAGCGGGCAGCGGGCGCGCGGCGGCTCGACCATTACCCAGCAGGTTGCCAAGAATATTCTGATCGGCAACGAATATTCCGTCAGCCGCAAGCTGAAGGAAATGATCCTTGCCCGCCGCATCGAGGGGGTGCTGAGCAAGCAGCAGATCCTTGAGCTCTATCTCAACGCCATTCCGCTGGGGCGGCAGAGCTTTGGCGTGCAGGCCGCCGCGCGCGCCTATTTCGGCAAGGATGTGGGGGATCTGGCGCTGAACGAGGCGGCTTTCCTCGCCATTCTGCCCAAGGCGCCCGAGACCTATGGCCGCGCCCAGTTTGCCCAGAAGGCCATCGATCGGCGCAACTGGGTGCTCGACCAGATGGTGAAGAATGGCTGGGTGAGCGCCGCCGAGGCCGCCACCGCCAAGGCCCAGCCGCTGGGCATCATCCCGCGCCGGGTGGAGGCTTATGACCCTTCCGTCGGATATTATGTCGAGGAAGTGCGCCGCCGCCTGATCGACCAGTATGGCGAGAATGAGGATGACGGGCCGAATTCGGTCTATGCGGGCGGGTTGTGGGTGCGCACGCCGCTGGACCCGGTGCTGCAAAAGGCGGCGCAGACGGCGCTTTCGGCCGGATTGCTGCGCTATAACGGCGGGCAGTGGCATGGGCCCATCGCCCATATCGATGTGGACCCGGCGCATTGGCCCAATAGCGGTCAAGGCCAGTTGCTGGGTTTGAACAAGACGGTTTCCTATGCCGACTGGCGGGTGGGGCTGGTTCTCGCCCGGCAGGGATCGGGCGGCGAGATCGGCTTTCCCGATGGCAGCCGTGCGCCGCTGACCGGTGTGCCCGGGCCGGTGCGGGTGGGCGATGTGGTGGCGGCCTCGCCCAACGGAAGTGGTTGGCAATTGCGGCCCATTCCCGGGGTTTCCGGCGGGATGATGGCCGAGGCGCCCTATAATGGCCGGGTGCTGGCCATGGCTGGCGGTTTCGACATCGGCCTCGACAGCTATAACCGCGCGACGCAGGCCCAGCGCCAGCCGGGCTCGACCATCAAGCCCTTCGTTTATGCGACGGCGCTGGACAATGGCGAGACGCCCGCGACCATGGTGCCAGACCAGCCCTTCTGTGTGTATCAGGGCGCGGCGCTGGGGCAGAAATGCTTCAAGAACTTTGGCAACGAGGGCGGCACCGGCACCCACACCATGCGCTGGGGCCTCGAACAGTCGCGCAATTTGATGACCGTGCATATCGCCAATGATATCGGCATGGACAAGGTGGTGGCCACTTTCAAAAAGGTCGGCATCGGGAGTTTCCCGCCCTATCTCTCCTATGCCTTGGGCGCGGGCGAGGCGAGCGTGGCGCAGATGGTCAATGGCTATAGCGCGATTGCCGATAATGGCGCGCAGCATGAGCAGAACCTCATCGATTATATCGAGGACCGCGCCGGCCATGTCATCTGGCGGGCCGATACCCGCCCCTGCAAGGATTGCAACACGCCCGACTGGGACGGCAAGCCCATGCCCCGCTTTGCCCCGCGCGGGCATCTGGTGATGGACCCGCGCACCGCCTTTCAGGTGGAGCATATGCTGGAGGGCGTGGTGACGCGCGGTACGGCGGCCAATCTGCGCGACCTGGGCCTGCCGCTGTTCGGCAAGACCGGCACCACCTCCGGCCCGACCAATGTCTGGTTTGTCGGGGGATCGCCCAATATCATCGCCGGCACCTATCTGGGGTATGACCAGCCCCGCTCGCTGGGGGGCTATGCGCAAGGCGCCACCTATGCCGTGCCGATCTTCCGCCAGTTCCTCATCGCCACCCGCGACCATTGGGACCACACGCCCTTCGTCGCCCCGCCGGGCATCGCCATGATCCGCATCGATCGCGCCAGTGGGCAGAGGGTCTATGCCGGAACGCCATCGGAGGATCCGGATGCCAGCGTGATCTGGGAGGCCTTCAAGCCAGAAACCGCCCCGGCGCGCGAAACCCACCAGCAGCAAACCGACGCCAAGCGCAGCGAGTTGCTCGATCTGGTGCGGCGGGGGCTGGCGGTGATGAGCGGCACGGTGCTGCCGACCGCGGCGCCAAGGCCCGTGGCCGCCCCCGGCCCGGCACCCGCCGCCCGGCGCGAGACCGCGCCCAAGGATTTTGCCGCCGACAAGGGCGGGGTTTATTAGAGGGTTTTGACGGGGTGGGGTTAAGGGCCTCCGGCGGGCGTAATAAGGCCTCCGGCGGGCGCAATAAGGGCCTCCGGCGGGCAGGGGACTCGTCCCCTGCACCCCCATCCGTCTCCCGGCGAGGGGTCGCGCATGGCCTTGCCCATGGCGCGCAACCTAGCCGCGCCGCAGGCTGTTATAGCCGCTTCGCGGCAAGGTGCCACGGCGAGATGGTGGCGCCAAGCAAGACAGGCATGGGGGTTTGGGGGTGTAACACCCCCAAGTCTTCCCTCTCCTTCCCCCTCACTTCTTTACAAACTTACGCCTTCCGCTAAGCGGGCCCGCTGATTAGTTTTGACGGTGGAGTATATCGCATGCGTGCCGAGGGGCAGGCTCATATTGACCGGATCGAGGCGGCGCTGGCGCTCGTCCGCAAGTTTCTCGACTGGGACCGGGCCTTGCGCCGTCTCGACGAGCTGAACGCGCGGGTCGAGGATCCCAAGCTCTGGGACAGCCCGAAGCTGGCCGAGGAAGTCATGCGCGAGCGGCGGCGGCTGGAGGCGGCGGTTGGCACGGTGCGCGAGATCGGGCAGGAAATGGCCGATGCCGTGGAGTTCGTCGAGCTGGGCGAGGCCGAGGGCGACGAGGGCACGATTCAGGAAGGGCTGGCGACGCTGAAGGCTCTGGCCGAACGCGCCGATGCCGACAAGGTGCAGGCGCTGCTGGCGGGCGAGGCCGATGCCAATGACGCCTATCTGGAGGTTCACGCCGGCGCCGGCGGCACGGAAAGCCAGGACTGGGCCGAG
>CAIWFP010000332.1 GCA_903911985.1 uncultured Sphingomonadales bacterium | reverse complement strand
GCAGCAGTTGCGCCATGCTCGACGCGCCGCTCGACCATCTGCTGCCCGTAGCCGAGGCGCTGCATATTCTGGAATTTGGCGAGTTGCGGAAGGGCAGCCTGCGGCTAACGGCGGCCGGGCGGGTGTTTGCCAAGGGTGGGCGCGATATGCGCAAGCGGTTGTTTGCCGAACATCTCACGCGCTTTGTGCCGCTGGCCGCCCATGTTCTGCGCATTCTCGACGAGCGGGCGGGCAAGACCGCGCCGGTCCAGAGGTTCGAGACCGAGCTGGAGGATCACCTGAGCCACGCCGAGGCCCGGCAAACCATGTGGACGCTGGTCGCCTGGGGAACCTATGCCGGCAAGCTGGGCTATGACCATGGCGCGCGGACGATCAGGGCGGTGCGGCAAAAGGCCTGACCTGCACGGCGCGCCACCCGGGCGGGACGGATTGGAGCATTTTTCCGGAGATTCTGGGTCGAAAACGCGACCAGCCCGCGCGGCGCTTGAGCGTCGCTTTTCCGTTCGCGTCAGCTTGAACGGAAAAACGCTCTAGCCGCGGGCGCCGGCCTGTCGGCGGGTGGGCAAGGGCTCCTCGGCCCCGGATTCTGGCGCGGCGCTTTCGGCCTGCGGGGCCATGATTGGCCTGGCATCGCCATCCAGCCGGAACTGGCCGACCTTGCGGGCCATATCCTGCGCCAGATGCGACAGGCTGCGCGAGGCGGCGTTGGATTGTTCGGCCATGGCGGCATTGTGCTGGGTGTTGCGATCCATTTCCTCGATCTCGCGGCTGATGCCCTGCATATTGTCGGCCTGAGACTGGGATGAACTGGCAATGTCGCGGGCCTGCGAGGTGGCGCTGGCGACCTTCTCGATGATCCTGTCCAGCGCGGCGCCGGTTTTGGCAACCAGATCAACGCCCTCGGCAACATCTCCGGCCGAGCGGGTGATCAGCTGCTTGATGTCGCTGGCCGATTCCGAGGTGCGCCGGGCAAGCGCCCGCACCTCGCTGGCCACCACGGCGAAGCCCTTGCCGGCATCGCCCGCGCGCGCGGCCTCCACCCCGGCGTTGAGCGCCAGCAAATTGGTCTGGAAGGATATCGCCTCGATAACATCGGTGATCTGGGCAATTTCCTCGGAGGATTTCTTGATTTTGTCCATCGCCAGAACCGAGGATTTGACGATGCCGCCGCCATATTGCGCCTGTTCGTCGGCCTCGGCCACGCTGGTGTTGACCAGTCTGGCGCTGGAGGCGGTGACGGTAATGCCCTCTGAAACCTCGCGAACCGCTTCGGCGGCGCGGGCCAGGGTTGCGGCCTGCTTTTCGGTGCGCAGGGCCAGATCGTTGGCCGCCGCGCTGATCTCGTTGGCGCCGAGTTGAACGTCCTTGGCCGATTCGGTCATCTGCACCAGCGCGCCGCTGATGTGGCGCCGCATATCGTTGAAGTCTTCCTCGATCCGGACATAGGCCTCGGGCAGGGTTCCCAGCGGCGAACCGAGATCGCCTTCGGCCATGGCGGCCAGCGCGGTGCCCATCTTTTCGGTCATGGCGTCGCGCGCCGCGGTCTCGGCCTTGGCATAGGCGGACAGTGCCACCTGCATATCGAGCAGGGCCGTCCTGACCAATGTGCCGACTACGCGGGCGAGGCGGCGACCGCCCACCCGCTTGAGCATGTTGCCGGTCAGCGCCTTGGCAATGACCTGTTCGAGAACAATCGCATAGCCGTTGATGTAATAGGCGGGCGACAGGCCGACCCGGGCGTGGATATTGCCGATTGTCTCGGATCTGGCGATCGCCTCGCCTTCAAACCTCTCCGAAAACAGGCGTCCCCAATGCTGCAACTGGGCATTGGCGGCATGGGCCTGCAACTCTTGCGTGGGCAGCAGCCGGGCGGATTCCGGATCGGCGTTGATTTCTGCGTACAAGTGCTCAAGCGCCTTGGGGGCATGGCGGTCGATGAGGGTCTTGATATCGGCAAACACCGCGTAATGCCTGTCCGTCAGCTCGGCCATGGGCGCGATATCTGGCGTAAAATCTCCCGAAAGGGCATTCATATCCGGCACTCCCGGCGGCAGTCCATGCGCCGCACCATGGCCGGTTTAGGCGCTTGTGGTAAAGTTTCGCCGGAGAGCATCCTAGGCAAATGCCCGCATAATCGCGGCGGAGGTTGGGTGCGGGTTCCACGACGGGCCGGACACGAGATGAGCCACAAGGCGCCACGATAATTGGTGACTGGCGGATCTCGGGGCAAACGGTACATAGTGCGGCAAGGCGTTTTATGCTGTTTGCGCAAATCAATGCCACCGCATGGTTTCGGCAAACACCGGCGGCTCCGCCATAAGCCGGTGTGGGCCAGAAACTGACGTTACAAGGAGTATCACCGATGACATTCAGCAAAGCCGTCGCTCTCGCCATGGGTTGTGCGGCACTGGCGGCGGGCACCGTCGCCCTGGCGGCATCCGCTGGCGACGTTATTTCCGCCCGTCAGGCCAATTTCAAGGAGATGAACAAGGCGATGAAGGCCAGCTTTGGCGAGTTGAAGCAGGCCGCACCCTCCAGCGATGTGTTCAAGGCCAATGCCAATGCCCTGGCCTCGGCGGCAGCGAAGGTGGCCTCGGGCTTCCCCAATGGCACGGGCCCGGAATCCGGTGCGAAAACGCAGGCCCTGCCCGCGATCTGGGAAAAGCCGGATGAATTCCGCGCCGATGCCGACAAGCTGGTCAAGGCGGCGCAAACCTATCAGCAGGCCGCCGCCAGCGGTAATCTGGATGCGACAAAGGCGGCGCTGATGCAGGTGGGTGGCGCCTGCAAGGGATGCCACGACAGCTTCCGCGCCAAGGACAATTGAGCTTGGCCAACGCCGATCAGCCACGGGCGATGCTGTGGGATTTGCCCCTGCGGTTGATCCACTGGGGGTTGGTGGCGCTGATGCCCGGTCTGTGGTGGACGGCCGAGCATGACGAGATCGCCCTGCACAAGGTGCTGGGGCTGATCCTGCTGGCGCTGGTGGCGGCGCGGTTGCTGTGGGGCGTGGTCGGCGGCGAGACGGCCCGATTCGCGCGGTTTGTCAAAGGGCCCGGGGCCATTCTGGCCTATCTGCGGGGCAAGGTCAGGCCCGGGCCGGGGCACAATCCGCTGGGGGGCCTGTCGGTACTGGCGATGCTCGCGCTGCTGACGGCGGAGATGGCACTGGGTCTGATCACGCAGGATGTCGATGGCGTGGAATCGGGGCCGCTCAACGCGCTTGTCAGCTATGATGTGGCCGACAGGGCCCGGCATCTGCATGCGCTGGGCTTCAACCTGCTGCTCGTGCTGATCGCGCTGCATCTGGGTGCGATTGCCTACTACCGCGTGGTCAGGCGCGACAATCTCGTGGCGCCGATGGTAACCGGGCGAAAGGCGTTGGGCGAAGGGGTGTCGCCCCCGGCGATGGCTCCGGCGTGGCGGGCATTTGCCTGCTTGGGGGCTGGTGCGGCGCTGGCCTGGTGGCTGGGGGCCGGCGCGCCGCATTGAG
>CAIWFP010000331.1 GCA_903911985.1 uncultured Sphingomonadales bacterium | reverse complement strand
CCCAACCCCCACCCCAAAAATCCCAACGCACGCAGGCGGACGCAGAGAAAGCTTCCTTGCTGTCGAGCCACGCACGCGCCTTGAGGGAGGCCACCGAGGGGCGGGCCGAGGCCGAGGCGGCGGCGGCGGAGGCGGCGGCGGAGGCGGGGCAGCCGGCTCCGGCGCGGCGCCGAAGTTATAGGTCAGCGTGGCCAACACCGAGTGCGACGAGAACTTCGTCCGCCCGGGGGTGCTATCGGACGCGACGAAACGGTCAGCGCCGGGCGCACTGAAGTAACGATACTTCAGGCCCACATCCCAGTGATTGCTTACTGGCATGCGAACGCCCGCAATCGCCTGCCACGCAAACCCGGTTGAGCTGCTGCTGACGCTTGGGAAATTGGAGTCGATAACGCCAATGGATTCTTTGACGTCGGCAATACCCACGCCGCCGCCCACAAAGCCCTGCAGGCCGTCGTCCTTGCCGATATCCAGCAAGGCATTGGCCATGAAGCTTAGCGCACCAGTACCGCTGCCGACGAGGCGGGCACCGGTATAGGTCGCGGGTTCAATGGTTGTGAGCGACTTATTGTTGACGTGGCGATAGCTGGCTTCACCCTCAAGGCGGAACTGGCCGAAATCGTAACCAACGATACCACCAAAGTCATATCCCAGCTTGCTGCTGAGTATAGCCAGCTGGGTTCCGCCAACCGAAATGTCCTGGTTTTCCGGAATCACGACGCCAGCGTCGCCTTCCACATACCACGTCTTGTCGCGGGCTAAGGCCGGCGAGGCCAGGGCTGTGGTGGCCAACGCCACCCCCAGTATCATTTTGCGCATCATGCAGTCCTTTGGGCTGTTGAGGGGCCTGAGGTGAAAAACTCCGAATCCCGGTAATTTAACGCCTCGGCCCGCCATGCGCAAGCATACTGCGGCCACAACTGTTGCACTGCGGCAACACTTCAGGGAATTTAACTATCATTCCGCCGTCGGAACCTACAAAAACACCGAGAAACCCTTGAAATTCAGCTGGCGGAAAAAATTCCGGCTGTCTTCAGGGCCGCTATGAGGGCGTTGATCGCGCTGCGCGCCACATCGTCCACGGTGGTTCCGCCGGTGGGGGCTGTGGGCGCTGCGGGCGCCTTCCAGCTTCCGTAATAATGCTGCCATTGCCCATTCGTCCGGTTCAGAACCTGCAGCCCGTCGCGCGGCGTCACAAACACCCAGTTTCCGTTCTGCTGGCAGGCAATATTTCCGTCCTGTCCTGCCCAGGCGCCCGATGCCCCGGTCGCGACCAGCCAGTTGGCGCCATTTGCCGGACTGGCCGGTGGCGTTGCGGCAGTGCCCTCTATCGCGCAATGCAACAAGGCATCGGTCAGGGCGAAGCTTTCATTGGCCACCACCTCCTTTTGGGCCTGCGCGGCATAAAGCAGCGGCAGATCGAAACGCGGCGTGGTGTTGACAAGTGTGAGGGCCGAGGTCATGGTGCTCTCCTGGAAAATGAAGGGGGGGCTCAGGTCAGATTGGCAAGCATCAATGGGTCGGATTGGGCGTAGCTCCCGATCTGCCGCACCAGAAATGCGCCGCCACCAAGACGCGCGCGCAGAGTGCTCAGGTCTGCTGCCGCCAAGGTCAGACTGGGCTGGTTGACCGTCCATCGGGCGACAGGCGCGGAAATCGGCCCATATGTCACCAAGTAGGCCTCGGTTTCCTCAACCAATGGAACGTCCACACCCCCCTGCCAAAGCCATGCGCCGCGCGCGCGCCGGGTCCAGCCCAGTACCAGACCGCCGTCGCTGAGCGACCTTGCCGATGGTCGCACCGGGCAGAGTGGCCTCAATGTCGCTCCATTGCACACGATGGACGATTCGACCGCCGCGGTATCGCCCAGTCCTAATGCAGCGATCACCGCACCGGGGTTCGGCCCCAATTTGCTGGGGTCAAGCGACACCAGCGCGTTATCGAGCAGAACGAATCCCTCGCCGCTGTGATGGCTTCCCACCTGATTTTCTGTACCGCCCCGCCCGCGCAGGAGCCCGGTCAGCTGCCAAATTCCGCCTCCCAACGGCGCGGCGCTGCCAAACTGGATAATCTCCTGCCCCAGCAGCGCGCGGTTCGCACCCGCCAGTAGCTGGTCGGCAGTTGCACTGGCCAGCGTCATATCGCTCCCGGCCAGCTCAACCGTCACGCTCGACTGCCGGTCGAACATCAGCGGTGATGCCGCGGGCAACACCGAGGTGGCACTCCCCATGGTGCTTCGCGTCCTGCCGCTGCTGCCGATTGGCAGCATATTGCCATCGCCCTGATCGACATAAAGTGCTGCCCCCGCCCATCCGGATCCGGATGACGACACGGCGGCAAACAGCGCCGGCGTACTCGCCGATCCATTCCCGTCCCATGGCAATTCAAAGGCCTCCAGCACAGTCGGCGTCGCCACCACATCACTGGCCGATCCGGCTCCACCTGCGGTCACGGTCATGGCACTGGTGCTGCCCGCCGGGGCGAGGCGCTCCAGCGCCAGCTCCACACCACTGGCGCGCCATTCCCAGTCGGTCACGCGCCATTGCCCGGCCTGCCCTTGCACCGTCACAATCGAACCCGGCACAATTGAGGGGTCCAGCTCGCTGGTCCGCCAGGCCAATGTATCGCGGGCCCAGTTGAAGTTGGCCGCCGTTTGGGAAATCAGCTGAAACGCGTCCCCCGCATTCAGCGAGGCTGGCAACTGGATGGTTTTCGGCTGCCCCGGGCTTGGCTGCCCATGGGCACGCTGGGTTCCGGGCTGATAGTCGAGTTCGATATCATAATAGCGCAGGACGCGCGGCGAGCTGTGCGGTGCCGGCACGCGTTTGCGGGAAAAGCCCATTTTTCCGCCAAACTCGCCCTGCTTTTCCGAAACTGTCGCCTCGGTCAGGGCGATAGGGGAGCCTTGCAGCCTCTCCGGCTCAATGGTCAGCGCGTTGCCATTGGCGTCACAGCTCATGGGAAACACCGGCTGGAATTTGCTCAGCGTGTCCTTGAAACTTCCCTCGCAGGAAAAGCCGGTCACGCCCGGCAATGGCACATCGCCATCGACACCATCGACCAGCCCGTCAAAAAGTTGCCCAAGCGACAACGGTGCTGAATCGGCGAAAACCTCGAAAGTCATGGCGGGAATGCGATTGCCAAAATTGGTCAGGTCGAGATTCTCGAACACCACATAGGATGTGCCGCGAAAGGCCGGACACCGCGCCGCGCCTTCGGCCCCGGTGATCAGCGGATCGGGCGTCTGGTGATAATCGCCAGGATAAAACCGCATGGTGCCTCCCACCTTGAGGTCGCCCGCTGTCCCGCGCAGCAAGGCGCCATCGGCCCATATCCGCCCCACCCGCAGCAGCGGCCGGCTGGCCAGCGCCACCGCAAAGCTCGTGGTATAGGAATAGGTTGTCGCCGACGGGCCGCCCTTGCCGCCGCCCGAGGTTGAGGAATGTTCAACCAGATTGGTTGCCCAGATGATCGAACCCGCCACGCGCATCTGGCCAAAGTGGCGAGCCATCGGCGAGCCATAGGCCGAGGTGCTCACGGTAAGATCGTTCAGTCGCGGACCCTGCGCGGAGCCGCCAAACAGCATCCCGTCCACTTGCTGCCCGGCCATCGCGCCAATCACCCCGCCAAGCGGCCCGCCGATCAGCGTGCCGATTGCGGTAAACACCAAGGTGGCCATAGCATTCTCCAAAACTTGAAAACGGCAATTGATGGGCTGTGCTCAAGCGGGCCCAAGCTGTCGCCAATGGCCGCTCAATTGCCAGTCGGCGGGCACCTCGGCGCAGATCACCCGGCGCAGGCCGGCATGGGCATGCACCAGCCTGCGCTCGTCCGCCGCGACTCCGAAGTGCAACTGGCAGGCCCCCACGCGGTACATCACCACATCGTCTCGCCGCACCGGCCCACTCGCCTCGCCAAAGCCCAGCGCCAGCGCGATGATGTCCAATCCGCCCATACTGCGCCGCTTCAGCGCATAGCCCGTTGGGAAAGGGGCGTTCCGCCCGATAGAGGCCATGGCGGCCACCACCACGCCCACACAATCCAGCCCGGTTTCAGGGTCGCGGCCATGCAGACGAAAGGGGCAGCCCACCAGCGCCTCCGCAGCCTCAGCCAGGCCGCCGCAGCGGTCAACCGGGCTCACTTCGGCAGGCCGTAACGCATGATAGCGTCATTGCCCGGCAAAAACGGCTCACCCTGAAAATTCACCGCATTGCCAAATCGGCTGGAACAGGTCGCCAGCGTCCGGTCACATCCCTCGCGGGCAATCACCCGTGAACCGACGGCCACGCTCAGATCCACGGGAGCATCAAGCACCACCTCGCCGCCCAGTGCGCTGGCAATGCCCATTATCATCCCGGCATAGGGCCCATCCAGCCAACGCACACTGCCACCCGCCAGATTGGCCGCGCTCGCCGCACAGCTCAGCGTTATGGCATTGTTGGCGATGTCCTGCCCCGCCACGCTCGCCTCATGCTCGAATCCCTGCGCCGAAAGCCCACACCCCGGCCCACAAAAGCTGGCTCTGCAGCAAGGGCTGGTGCGGGGTATCGGGTCGATGTCGAGGTCGGCCTTGCGCGATTGCAGCTCGGCGGCAAATCCATGCGATTGCTCGGTCACGGCGCCAATCCTGCCGCTATAAATCGGCTGGTGCTCAAGGCTCTCCCAGTCGACCAGCCCGATCACCACCATCGCCCGGTCATAACGCCCGATGGCAAGGTCGCGCGCGTCGATGGCATCATGGCTGATAGCGCCTTCCACTTCGGCGCTGTCGGCATTGAACGAGGCGCTCCGGCGGATCGCGGAAGGCACCATGCCGGGCGTTGCCAGATGCAGCACCCCGTCGAACCACAAATTGGCGTCATGGGTAGTGAAGCCCAGCGTCACCCCATCGCCGCGCATCACCCGCCAATAGGTGGCGACTGTTTCCAGCTCGCTGGAAAACCAGACCCTGCTCATACCGCCTCGCGGATTTCGACCAGCGGGATGCTGGGCACATCGCTGGCGTTGAAGGCTGTGCAGGCGATCTCGACCCGATCCAGCTCGAAACGCACCGGCACATCAAACAGGAAGCCTGCCCGCACAACCACCCCGGTGGAGGGGGCGTGGTCGAAGGTAATCACCCCGCCCGGCCCCAGCGTCCAGCCGGT
>CAIWFP010000330.1 GCA_903911985.1 uncultured Sphingomonadales bacterium | reverse complement strand
TGGGCACGCCGCCGGGCTGGGCCCAATCGGCGTTTTCCTCGGCCGGAGGCAGCACCACCGCGGTCGACGACAGATCGGTATCGACCGTCGCCCCTGCCTCGACACGGCTGAGAATGGGGATGCGGTTACCAACGGTTGGCGTGGCCGCCTTGTGGCCACGGCTGAAAATGCCCGCCTGCGCCGTGCCGCCCACCAACAGAGTCGCCAGCGCGCCAGCCTGCACCAGCACATTGGCCAGTGAGTGCCCCAAACCCCGGCGAACGCCCATACCCCGGCGAACCGATGTCGTGCGGGAAAGCGGGCCGGAATGCGCGAAAGACTTCATAGACGCAACCTCTTCACAAACTGCGGACGTTTTCGCCGCAAGCTTTTGCCCCTTGGCCCGCCACGGCCACAGGGCAGTTGAAATAATGGGCCAGCCAAAACCGCCGACCAGATGAAACCACAGCCCTGTTTAGGCTATTGGCGGGATAATGCTACTGGCCCGGAACGCGACTGACCCGGCAATTTACCGGACCGCCGCGCCAGCGCCATTATTTGCGGCACCATCATTTCCCTCAGGCGCCCGGGCGATATCATCGATCGAATCATAGCCGAGCAGGCCGGCCATCTGCCGGGAACGGGCGCGCAGCGTTTCAGGTGTTTTCGTGTCGCGCGAAATGGCGCCAAACAATGCCCCGGCCATCGCCTTGTTGCCCTGTTTGGCATAGGCCATGGCCACCAGTTCGCCGGCGCTGCCAAACCACGGGTTGCCGGGCTGGGCCATCGGCTTCAGCCGGGCAATCACCGCATCCGGGCTCATCGCATCGAAGTTCACCGCCACCTCGCGGATGGAGGCCAGTTGGCGCAGCGGCTGGGGGGCATCGCTATCGGCGGCGAGCGCGGCGTAGATGCTTGCGGCCTGCGCGGCATGGCCCTGCTTCAACACAACATCGGCCTGCAACAGGCGGGCGGTGGCGGCACTGCCATCCTTGCCCGCAGCCAGCGGCGCCAACCCGGTGGCAGCGGCGCCAAGGTTGCCCGCATCCAGTTGATCGAGCGCGAGGGTGAACTGCTCGGCATGGGCGGCCTGTTGGTCGCGCTCATGGCTTTGCCACCACAGGGTGCCGGCCAGCGCCAGCAACCCCGCGCCCACCACCACCAGCGCCGGCCTGCCATAACGCCGCAGCAGGCCGAAAAACGCGTCCTCGCGCAGGGCATCGTCCACCTCGCGCAGAAAGGCATCGTTCTGGGCGGCATCGCGCTCGGCGATTTTGCTGCCGGGGCCGGTTTCCGACTTTGGGGGATTACGGGGAGGCAGGACCAAAACAGGCACTTTCTGTTGAAACCGCGGCAAGGAAACGCGGCTTGATCTGGTGCGCAGAGCGCACAGGCGCGCGACGCGAATGGCCGCTGTTTAGCGTATGGCGCGGGCTTTTCAACGCCTATGGCACGTGGCCGCCAATGGGCGGGGGAAATGCCCTCCCTCTCAGCCGGGAGCCATGCGCCCCATCGCCCCGGCATAGAGCGCAACATAGGTGTCGACCATGGTCTGCTCGTCATACTCCGCCGTGGCCCGGGCGCGATTGGCCGCGCCCACGGCGGCGCGCAAGGGAATATCGCCTGCAAGTGCGCCGATGGCCGCCGCCAGCGCCGCCTCGTCGCCGGGGGGGCTGAGGAAGGGCGTGTTGCCGCTCGCCACCATCGCGGCCACATCGCCCACCGCTGGCGCTGCAACAGCCAGCCCCGCCGCCATCGCCTCCACCACCGAGATGGGGAACTGCTCGCTGTCCGAGGACAGGGCGAAGAGATCGAACAGGCCCACCGCCTGCGCCGGGTCCGGGGCAAAGCCGGGCAGATGCACCCGCTCGGCCACCCCCAGCCGCGCCGCCTCGGCGAGGATAGCCTCGCGCTCCGGCCCCTCGCCCAGAATCACCAGCTGCCAAGGCCGGGGCAGGCCGGCAAAGCAGCGCACCAGACGCGGCAGATTTTTCACCGCACGCAGACCCGCCAGCGTGCCCAGCCACAAATCGCCCTCGCGCTTTGGCAGGCCCGGAATCGCGTCGCGGCGCGGCACTGTCGCATAGGCGGCAGTAACGATGCCATTGGGAATGCGCCTCACCCGGTCGCGCGGCTGGTGCCAGGGCCCCAGCGCGATAGCCTCCAGCCGCCGCGAGGGCACCACCAGCGCCGAGGCCCGCCCCAGCGCCACGGCGCGATACCAGTTGCGCGAGGGCTTGAGGCGCTCGGCCTCCTCCTGATTGAAGCCATCCTCGTGGTGGATCAGCGGCGGCAGACCCAGCATGGCGCCATAGAGGCGGTGCGCCATCACCGCGTCCATCGCCCCGAAATTATAGGTCAGCACCAGATCATAACCGCGCATTGCCCGGGCCAGCCGCCATAGCCGGGCCGGGGTCGGCCGCCCCTGCAACGAGGGGAAATCATCGGGCAGGCTGACGTCTATTCCCGGGGCAATCCGCTCCGCCGCGCCCAGCGCGCCGGCCATGGCCGAGACGATAGTGTGCGAGGCCTGCCCCCCGAATGCCCCGGGCCCGAAGGCGTTGATCAACTGGACGCAGCGCGCCTCCTTGCCGCCAAGGTTGAAGCTGGAATGGAGATGCAGCAGGCGGACGGGATCCCCGGTGATCATCGCACATCTTCCAGCAGGCGGGCGATCGCCGCCACCGCCTCGGGCTCGTCCAGCGTGGGCGCATGCCCGATGTCGGCCAGAGTGACCGCTCGCGCTGACGGCACCCGGCGCTGCATTTCAGCCAGCGTTTCGGCGGAAAGGATATCGGAGAGGCCCCCGCGAACCATCAACAGCGGTGCGCCACCCGTGTTGCCGACCAACGCCTCCAGCCCGGGCCACAGATCCGGCGCGGGAGCGGTGGGGATGGCGGCGAAGGGCTCGGCGATACGCGGGTCGTAATCGAACCGGATCGCTCCATTCGCCCCGTCCGCCACCATCACCCGGCGCGCCATGATCAGCCAGTCGGCATGGGCCCAGCCGGGATAGGTGGTGGCAAAGGTGGCGCGCAAGGCCTCTGCCC
>CAIWFP010000329.1 GCA_903911985.1 uncultured Sphingomonadales bacterium | reverse complement strand
GGATGATCTGATCGCGACCCGCCGGAATGATCTGGCCGGTGGCGCGGCTGGTCTGGTCCAGCGTGGCGAAATAGCCCCAGCCCACCGCAGTGGTCATCAGCAGGACACTGAACAGGATGATCCGGCTTGACCGCCGCCGGCGGCGGTCGCCGTCCAGCTTGTTCAAATGGGCTTTGGTGGCGATTTCATGAGACATGGGGTTTTCCGCATATTCTGGATCGGGTGCGCGATGCGCGTGACGGAAACCGGATCACGCTCAGGCATCGGCCTGATAGGTAAACTGCTTGGCCTGGGGCGAGCTGTCCTGCGGTTTTGGCCGCAGGCGTTCGAGCACATCCTCGGTCTTGCCATCGAGCACGATCCGCCCGTCCATCATCACGATCAGCCGATCGAACAGCCGCAGCAATTGCGACTTGTGCGTGACCATCACGATCGCCGAACGGGCGTACTGGGCAAACAGTTTGCGCAGCACATTGGCTTCGGTTTCGGGGTCGAGATTGGCGGTTGCCTCGTCCAGAAACAGAAACGCCGGATCAAACAGCAGCGCCCGGGTCAGCCCGACCAGCGCGCGCTGCCCCCCTGACAGCCCCTGGCCCCCTTCGGTGATCGGCAGATCCAGGCCCATCGGATGCTGGCGGATCAGGCCTTCCAGCCCGGTGGCGCCAACCGCCGTCATCAGTGCCTCGTCCGACGAATTCGCCACGCCAAGCGTCAGGTTGTCGCGCAGGCTGCCGCTGAGCAGATGATAGTCCTGCGGCAGATAGGCGATGCGCTGGCGCAAGTCGTTTTCGGCCACTTGCGCCATGTTCAGCCCGTCGATCGACACCTGACCCTGCTGCGCGGCATAAAGCCCCGCCAGCGTTTTCAGCAGGGTCGACTTGCCCGAGCCGATATTGCCGACAATCCCGACCTTTTCGCCACGGCCGATGAACAGCCCTGGCACATCGATGCCCGAGCGCGCACCGGCATATTCAAACCGCACACCTTGCAGCCGGATGCCCGACTGCACTTCGGGCAGGCGCAGCGTGCTTTGCCCGACCGCGCGGTCGCGCGGCAGCGACAGCAGACTGTCCAGCGCCTTCAACGACGATTTGGCATAGCCCCACTGCACCACCAGATTGGGCAGCGACGCCACCAGCGGCCCGTTGATGCGGCCGCCGATGATCGTACACGCGATCAGCCCGCCCATCGACAGCTGGTGATGCGAGATCGCGAACGCCCCGACAATGATGATGCCCATATAGGCCAGCTGTTGCAGGAAATTGAATGTCGAACCGGCCAGCGTCGACCAGCGGCGCACATGGTCGTCATGGTGATGCACGCGTTCGACCAGCGTGTTCCACGCGGCCAGCATGTGCCAACCGCCCAGATTGGCCTTGATCGTTTCGGCCGAAGCCAGCGATTCCACCAGCAGGCCGTTCTTGCGATTGCCCGACACCTGCGCCTTGGCGGTGTCGCTGCGGATCAGGCGGGAAAAGCCCAGCGCCATCCCGATCGACAACGGAAACGTGATCAGCGGCACGATCACCACCGGACCACCGATCATCCACAGCACGACCAGGAACAGCACCGCAAACGGCAGATCGGCCAGCACGAACAGCGATGCCGAAGCCAGCACGCTGCGGATCTGTTCCAGCCCGCGCAATTGCGCGGCCATCGTGCCCACGCCACCCGACCGCGCATCAAGGCGCACCGCCTGCATCCGCGCAAAAAAGTATTCCGAAACTTCGGCATCGATCTCGGACGCTTCGCGATCGACCATGTTGGCGCGCGTGTTGCGGATCAGGAAATCGAACAGCTGGGCAACCAGCATGCCGAACGACAGCACCCACAGCGTGGAAAAGCTGGAACGCGGGATGACGCGGTCATAGACCTGCATCGAATAGACCGAGGTGACCAGCGCCAGCAGGTTGATCATCACGGTGGCCACCGTCGCCTCGACGATCATGCGCCTGCGCCCGGCTATCGCGCGGACAAACACGCTGCGCGCCGAACGCGGATTGTGTTCGCCCGGCGTTTTGGGAAAGCTCAGATAGGCCAGCAGCAGATCGGGCGACCAGGTGCATTCGACCACGCCGCCCACCGTGATGACGCGAATGGTGTCATCGTCCTGCCACTGTTCGGCGATCGCCCAGCCCGTGTCGGGCATGAATACGAACATCGGAAAGGCATTGGATTTTGGCCGGCCCCGCACGGTGATCGGCGGTTCCCAACCCAGCAGCGCGCTCAGCTGCGCCAGCGCCTGATCGTCGTCGATCGCGATGTCGATTTCGACAGCCGACTGCCAGTCGGGCGCCAGGTTGGCATGAACGCAGCGTGCCAGCGCCGCCACGAGATCGAAAAAGGGCGACACGATCAATTCTGCCTTTTGGTTTCGTCGGGCACCACGCCCATGCGGATCAGCAGACGCGTCTGCATCAACAGCGCCTCGTAATGGATGTCGACGACATCCAGCTGCGCGGTCATGGCCTCGCGCACCGCGTTCATCACGTCGAGCCAGGTGCGTTTGCCGGCGGTGAACTGCCGCAAGTACGAATCGCGCACTTCATCGTTGGACAGGCTCGATTCGGTCGCCACGCCCGATCGCGCCAGCGCGGATTTGTAATCGATGAAATCCGCCGCGATCTCGGCCCGCAGTTCGTGCACGGCGGTATCGACTTTCTGGCTGGCGGCGGTTTCGCGAAGACCCGCGGCCTTGGCCGCAACGATCTGCGACAGGCCGGTGGCCTGCACCTTCAGCGCCACGCCCACCCGATGGTGATAGATCTGGTCGTAATCGTATTCGAGGTTCAGGCTGGGGATGCTGGCCGAACGGCTGGCCCGGGCGTCGGCCGCGGCCACCTGCGCCTCGGCCAGCAGCCGCTTGCGCTGCGGATCCTGCGCCTCGGCGATGCCCTGGATATCGTCCATCGCGCCGTTCAGGCCCAGGCTGCCGACGATCGGCGTATCGCTGACGCTGTATTCGGGATCGACCAGCTGTTCCTGCAGCCGGCGCAGCGCCGCTTCGCGCTGGGCCAGGGTCGAATCGCGGATGATCCGCACTTGCAGCGTGCGCGTGCGCGCCAGTTGCAGATCGGATTGCGGGCTCAATTCCTGCTCCACGCGGCGGTGCATCGATTCCTGCATGCCCTCGAGCGCGGCCAGGTTGCGGTCGATGATGCGGATCCGTTCGGACAGGCGTTTGCATTCGAAAAACTGTGCCGCGACCTGCAGCATCACATCGCGGCGCGCCTGGTCAAAGCTGGCGCTGGCACCGCGCTGGTTGGCGATGGCGCGGCTGATGCCGGCCTGGACATGGCCGAAATCCACCAGCGGCAGATCGACCGTCAGCGTGGGTCCGAACCGCGCCGGTTCATCGCCCTGCACACCGTAATAATTGGATTGCACCGACACCGTCGGCGCGCGCTGCCATTTGGCGGCGCGGATATCGACGCCGGCGGCCTGCGCCGCGGTCTTGGCCGAAGTGACCGCGGGATTGCGATCAAGGGCGGTCGCAAACGCCGCCGCCAGATCGGGGTCGAACGGAATTGCGGGGATCTGCACCGCATCACCGGCATCCTGCTGCGCGGGCACTTGCGCCAGTGCGGGAACAGGCACCGGCCGCGATCCGGCCGACGCCGCGTCTTCACCGGCGATGGCGGTGGATGTGCAGGACATGAACACCAGGCAAGCAGCGAAGTAATGCGTCATCTTAAGGCCGGACGGCATGATCATATCCATAAGCTGACATTCCCCAGATGGACGGCCCGTCTGGCCTTCTGGATCCGCAGAATGGCGGGTATGGCGAATATGGCCGCATTGTCGAGTCCCCCTTCGTAGCCTTTGGGCCAATCCCGCCCGACCGGCGTCATCCGAAGCGGCCCGGGAGCCCGTTTGCGCGGTGGGCCCGCACTATGGCCGCCGTCAATGGGTAGTGGGGCACTTTGAACATTGACGGGACGACTTGTTTTTGGCCGCAAGGAGGATCGGCGTATGATCTGCCCATGGCTACCTACACGCTCAAACTTTTCAAGCTACGCCCTGGGACCACCG
>CAIWFP010000328.1 GCA_903911985.1 uncultured Sphingomonadales bacterium | reverse complement strand
CGACCTGCGCATCCCTCTCGGTGAATAAGAGAGGCTAGAAGTTTGGCAAGAATTCGGTTAGCCTTCGCCTCATTGTGGGGCTTGACTCCCTGCATCGCCTGTCGGGGTAAGGCAAACTGTCTGTTGAATAAAAATCTAGATTTATTCGACCGATCTTGCGGAAATTGGCTATCAGGCACGCCCCGCTCCGATTGGGTTGGCACACAAAGGTTCCACCATGTCCTTTATTGCATCAATGATCCTGTCATTGCTATTTTTTATTGCCGCTATTCTGTTTGGTAATGAAAATGTGCCATCAAATTTGATATTGGCCTCTGCCACAATTCCGTTTAATTATCTTATAATCCGAAATATAAGCGGTAATTCTGGAATTACATCTCTAATGGTCAGCATATATTTTGTATATGCCTTTATATTTCCGGGAATGCTACATGCCTCCAAGGATATTTTTCCTTTTTACTATATGAGTTACGTCTCGCAGGACATCATGAAGTCTTCGGCTATAGTTATGTTGTTTTCTTATGCCGTGATGTTTGTTTATATATATAGACAAAAGTCGGTAAATATTGATATTTCCGATAATGCTGGCGTTTATTGCTTTAGCATTATTTCCATAATTACTATGTTATTTATATCTATAACGTGCATGATAATTGCCGGGCCAGATAAGTTTTTGCTGCGAAGGGCTGACCTCGAGGCGTCAGTAAGCACCATTCAGGGCTATATGATTGTAGACAGTTGCCGTACGTCAGCAATCATTGCCCTTGGCGCTGCCGCACACAGGTATAGATATTTTAAAAACATGGGAGGAGTCATTCTTTTGGCGTTTTGCTTGGCGTATAATATGCTTGCAAATAATCCATTATCAATGGCTCGATTTACATTTTTTGGATTTGCCGTTGTGGTTGTTGTCTGCGGAATTAAATTCAGGGAATTGATTTTCAAAAGAATTTTATCTGTCTTTATGATTGTTGGGTTTATTACATTGTTTCCCTATTTGTCCTTTCTGCAGAGGGGTGAAAAGGGTGGGAGCTATAGTTTCGACCTTCTGGAATACTATTCTCAAACAGGGGATTTTGATGGCCTCCAGTCAACTATTGACGTTGTGAAATATGTCGATGGAACCGGACTAACCTGGGGCTTGCATATGTTGAGCGCGTTGCTCGTTTTTATTCCTCGTACCATTTGGACGGGCAAGGCTTGGCCGACAGGCGTTGTCGCGGGGCAATACGCAGGTTTTCCTTTCACAAACTTGTCTTCACCCATCCCCTCAGAACTATTCATTGATTTTGGATGGTTTGGCGTTTTGATTGGCGCATTACTTATTGGGCGATTTCTGGCATATATTGATAATTACAAGCCATATGGACAAAGTAGTTCGATAAGAGAGCTGCTATATGTTGGCGGTTCTGCGGGATTTGGCATCATTTTGGCCCGTGGCGCTTTGCAGGCGGTTTCCGGATTCGTGCTAACGTTCTATAGCTTGTGCTATCTCTACACGGCAATACTTCCTAAAGTGAAGGCAACCCTGAATTCACCGCTTTGAATGGCGTGGCGTAACGATTCGGGAGTGCGGCAGTTGTTGAAAAACATTCATCATGCCGAGTGATGAGGAAAAGCTGTTGCGGGCAGTCGGACAGTTGGCAAAGGGCGGTAATGTGAAGATCGGAATGATTGCGGGCGGCCTGTCTCGGCTGAACGGTGGCGTCAGCGAAGCGGTGAGATTGCTCACACTGGCGCTCAAGGAAAGCGGTCAGACGGATATCGAGCTGTTCACCACGAAGGATGCCTATCTCGCGCAGGAGCGCGCCCAGTTCGGCGCGCTGCCCATTCATGCCGCGCATGGCTTCGGCTCGCCGCGCTATGGTTTCGCACCGGGCATGGTGAGGCAGCTGTTGGCCTCCGACATCGACATTCTCCACGTCCACGGCATCTGGACTTTCCACGCGGCCGCGGCCTGGCTGTGGCACCGGATTTCCGGCAAGCCCGTGGTCATCGCCCCGCATGGCATGCTGGAGCCCTGGATTCTGGCGCGATCGCGGCTGCTGAAATGGCTGGTGTGGCATCTCTATCTGCGCGATCTGTTTCGCCGTGCCGCGGGCGTGCATGTGTTGACGGTCAAGGAGGAGGCCGACGTCCAGGCGGTTGTGCCAGGGGCGGCCTGCACCCTCATTGCCCATTACGTTCCGCTGCGCGATGCGGATCCCGGCGGTGAGATGCCCGCGTGGTGGGATGCGCGTCACGCGAAGGCCAGGGTGATCGTGTTCTTTGGCCGGCTGCACGCGAAAAAAGGGGTGATGGAACTGTGCGATGCCTGGGAGCAATTGTGCCGCCAGAGCCCCGATCTGGCCGGGCGCAGCCGCTTGGTGTTCTGCGGCTGGGTTGATGGTGTCGCGGGTTTCGAGGATCGCGTGGCGCGGCTTGGCGAGGAATTTGGCAACATCACCTTTGCCGGCCCGCAATATGGCGCGGACAAGTGGCGCAGCCTTTCCGCTGCCAGCTTCATGATCCTGCCTTCGCATAGCGAAGGCCTGCCGCTCTCGGTGGTGGAGGCCTGGAGCGCGGGCACGCCGACAATCATGACCGAGGCCTGCAACCTGCCTGACGGGTTTGCCGCCGGGGCGGCGCTGATGGTGGAGCCTGCGCCACCGGGCATTCTGGCGGGGCTGTTACATGCCGCGCAAATGCCCGAGGCGGAGCTGGCGATAATGCGTGACGCCGCACGGCAACTGGTGGTCGAACACTATTCCGCCACAGCGGTGGCGCACAAGACGATGGTCCTGTATCAACAGGCCCTGTATCAACAGGCCCTGGATCAATAGGAATCGTATCGACCGGCCGCCGCTGCCGTTTAGGTGCGACCCTCGTAACCGCTACGGAGAACACAGTGTCGTTGCTGAATGCCCCAGCAGTGCGAAGCGTGGAAGGTGGCCCGAGTTTTTCGCTGGGAAACCGGGTAGCACGGGCGGTGTGGGCGACCTGCTGGTTGCTTCTGGCCCGCTGGACACCAGTACCGATGCATCGCTGGCGTTGCGCGATTGCACGGCTGTTCGGGGCGCGCATCGGCAAGGGGGTGCGGCTTTGCCCCTCCGTGCGCATCTGGTGGCCGGGTAATCTGGAGATGGGGGATTATTCCTGCCTCGGCGGCGGGGCGATCTGTTACAATCAGGGCGCCATATTCATTGGCTATCGCGCGGTGGTTTCGCAAGGGGCGCATCTGTGCGCCAGCAGCCACGATATCGACGACTACCACAATCAGCTGACCCTCGGGCCGATTCGCATCGAGGCCTATGCATGGGTCGCCGCCGATGCCTTCGTTGGCCCGAAGGTTACCGTGGGCGAGGGGGCGGTGCTGGGGGCCCGGTCCGTTGCCATGCGCAATCTGGAGCCGTGGACGGCCTATACCGGCAACCCGGCGGCGCCCTTGCGCCCGCGCCGTTTTCGCAACGCGCCCTACCCGCTGCCCCACGCGGTGCGCGCCGACGATGCCGGCCAGAAGGCCAGGGCCTGACCGGTTTTACAACGGGTCGGCCGCGACGATCACTTCCTGATCACTGGTTCGCTGCGTGGTATGGAGCGCGCGCGGGTTGGCAAAGCTGGCCAGCACCGCCGGGTCGCGGGCGTATAGATCGGTGAAGCGGGTCAATTGCCCGTTCACATCCACCGCCACGGTGAAATAGGTGATATAGGCCGGGAAGCTCTGGGCCATGGGCACGCGGGTGTTTTTGTGCAGACGGTAAATCGCCTCCGCCTGCTGCGCCGTCAGCGATTTTGACGCGATTGCCATGATCATGCCCAGTTCCACCGCTTTTTCCACCCTTACACAGCCGTGGCTGAAGGCGCGCACCGGCCGGGCGAACAGATAGCGCGCATCGGTGTCGTGCATGTAGATGGCGTGGGGATTGGGCATGTCGATCTTCATTTCGCCCAGCGAGTTGTTCGTGCCCGGCTGCTGAACGATGGAGATCGAGCCGTCGCCCAGCGTTTTCACCGTATAGCCATGCGATGCGGCCCATGCGGGCTTGGCGGCGATCTTGTCGGCCAGATGCTCGTGCTCGATGATCGACTGCGGCACGGTCCAGGTGGGGTAGAACACCACCGATTGCACCTTGGCGGAAAGCTGGGGCGTGGCGGTGCGGCCCGGCTTGCCGACAATGGTCTTGTAGTTGCGGATGATCCGCCCGCCCGCCGTGAAGCGCACCTGAAATTCGGGCACATTGGTGATGAGATATATCTTGCCCAGATCACGCGGGAGCCAGCGCCAACGGTCCATATTGATGCGGATGGCATCCGCCTGCGCATTGGCACCCGGTGCGGTGGTGGCCAGCGCCGTCTTCAGCACGGCGTAATCGCCATAGGTGGGGGCGAGAGAGGCCAGCACGCCGGGCACATCGTGGGTGGCCAGCGCCTGCGCGAGCAACTGGGCCGTGGGCATGTCATCCTGATCAGGATCGACGACAAACCAGTTGTCGCGCGCGGCCATCGGCGTGCGACCATCGCGCAGGTCCTCGGCCAGCCAGTCGAACGAGCGGCTGGCCTGTTCGTCCAGCGCCGGGCCGACGCCCTGCTCGACGGCGCGTTGGAGGGCCTCTGGCTGATAGTCGGCGGGATTCAGCCCCTCCGCGCCGATGCCGGTGATGACCCGGACCAATGCCTGCGCATCGCCCACAGTCCATGGCTGAACGGGCTCTTCCACCAGCGGGAAGGCGGCGGTTTGCGGATTGGCCGATGGCGCGGTGCCCGCTGTCGCGGCCCTAGCGTTCTGGCTGGCGTTTGTCTGGTCGAGGATCTGCTGATCCAGACTGGGGCGGATGGTGGGCTGCCCCGAGGGCTGGGCGGAAGCCTGCGTGGCAGCCTTGCCCTGAGGCTGGGCGGCATTGGGTCCAACGGGGGGCGTCGCCGAGGCCGGCACGCGAGGGCGCGGTGCCGGGGGAAGCTTGTTGGCGCCCTCCACCCAGGGCAAAGATTGCAGGTTGGCTGGCGCCGCGCCCTGTTGCAGCACGGCCCGCGCGGGGCCTGAAAGCTGGCCGCTGGCGCTATCGGCGCCGCTTTGCGCCAGAGCGGGTGCCGCAACCCACTGCCCCCCAATCAGGATGCCCAGTGCCAGCGTCACGCTGCCCGCCTGCCAGTGCTGCCTATGCGCCATCGCCTGTCCTCGTTTCGTCGTCTGGTAAAAAATCCGGGGCACCGCGCGCCCAGCTGGATCGCCTACCCCGGATCGCCCGCTATTGCCGTACTTCTGCCCGCATCCGCTGCCGGCTTCAAGCGCCCCAATGGGCCACCGGCCCTGTCGCGGCGATGAACGCACCCACGATGGCCGCGCGAAATTTGGTCCTTGCTGGTGGCGGTGGCCCGGCGAAACCTTTAGGGCTGCGCCATGACCCGTCCGGCATCCATTCTCCCACTCCTCATCGCGGCGGCTGGCATTGCCGTCTTTTCGGTAATGGACGCGCTGATGAAACGCGCCTCCATCGCGGTGGGTGCCTATGAGGCGATGTTGCTGCGTTCCGGTCTCGGGGTGGCTGTGATGCTGCCGGTGTGGCGGGCGCGTGGCGGGCGGGTGCCGCGGGGCGCCTTGCTGCGGCTGCATGTAAAGCGCGGGGCGGTGGCGGTGTGCATGGCTACCACCTTCTTCTGGGGGCTGGCGCGCACACCCATGGCCACCGGCATCGCGCTGTCCTTCATCGCGCCCCTGCTGGCGCTGTTTCTGGCGGCGGTGGTGCTGGGCGAAAAGGTTGGCGCGCGGGCGGTGCGGGCGGCGCTGCTGGGCTTTGCCGGGGTGGTGGTGATCTGCGTGGGTCGCGCGAGGGCTGGCGGCATGATGCCGGGCCCCGTGCTGCAGGGCATGGGCTCCATCCTGCTTTCGGCCTTGTTCTACGCGTGGAACCTCATCCTTCAGCGCCAGCAGGCGCAGCTGGCGAGCCCTGAGGAGGTGGCCCTTTCGCAATTCCTCGTGGGTGGGCTGATCCTTTTGCCTGCCGCGCCCTGGCTATGGGTGGCGCCCGGCCACGTGGTGCTGGCGACGGTGGCGCTGTCGGCGGTGCTGGCGACGGTTTCGCTGATGCTGCTGGCCTGGGCCTATGCAAGGGCCGAGGCGCAACTGCTGGTGCCGATCGAATATAGCGCCTTCATCTGGTCGGCGCTGATGGGTTGGCTGTGGTTTGCCGAAGGCCTGACCTGGCCGACGCTGGTGGGCGCGGGGTTGATCGCGCTGGGCTGCTGGATCGGCACGCGCGGCACGGCTCCGGTCCATATCGAGCAGACGGCGTTGTAGCGCGGGGTCTGTGGCGGGTATCCGGCGGCGTCCTTTGCGAATTTTCCCGCAAGACAGCCCCATTTGCCGCCAAAACCACCACGCGCGCCCTTGACCTTGGGGCACGGAACGCGCATCGGCTCGCCGTTAAACCCGCCAGATTTTCCGCGCCGCAGCATGGCCCCTCAAGCCAGCGCCAGCCGCCACGAAGAATGGCCACAGGCAGTGAAGGGAACACGCTAGCATGACCCAGGTCGGACAGGATACGCTCGGTACGCGCAGCACCATGAAGGCTGGCGGCAAGACCGTCGCCTACTACTCGCTGAAGAAGGCCGCGGCCAAGCTGGGCGATATCTCGCGCCTGCCCTTTTCGATGAAGGTGCTGCTGGAGAATCTGCTCCGCTTCGAGGATGGCGGCTTCACTGTTGCGGTGGAAGACATTCAGGCGCTGGTCGACTGGCAGAAGAACCCCAGCGAATCGCAGAACGAGATCCAGTATCGCCCCGCGCGCGTGCTGTTGCAGGATTTCACCGGCGTGCCTTGCGTGGTCGACCTTGCCGCCATGCGCGACGCCATCGCCAAGCTGGGCGGCGACACCTCCAAGATCAATCCGCTGGTGCCGGTGAATCTGGTTATCGATCACTCGGTGATGGTGGACGAATTCGGCAGCCCCCAAGCTTTCCAGCAGAATGTCGAGATCGAGTATCACCGCAACATGGAGCGTTATGACTTCCTGAAGTGGGGCTCCAAGTCGCTGAACAACTTCTACGCCGTGCCCCCGGGCACCGGCATCTGCCATCAGGTCAACCTCGAGAACATCGCCCAGACGGTGTGGACCTCGGTCGATCAGAACGGCGTGACAGTCGCCTATCCCGACACCTGCGTCGGCACCGATTCGCACACCACCATGATCAATGGCCTTGGCGTGCTGGGCTGGGGCGTGGGCGGCATCGAAGCCGAGGCGGCGATGCTGGGCCAGCCGGTGTCGATGCTGATCCCCGAAGTGGTCGGGTTCAAGTTCGTCGGTGAACTGAAGGAAGGCGTGACCGCGACCGACCTCGTGCTGACCGCGACCAATCTGCTGCGCAAGCACGGCGTGGTCGGGCGGTTTGTCGAATATTATGGCCCCGGCCTGGCCGGGCTGACGCTCGCCGATCGCGCCACGCT
>CAIWFP010000327.1 GCA_903911985.1 uncultured Sphingomonadales bacterium | reverse complement strand
CCGCTGGCCGATCCCTTCGCGCCGGATGCCTTGGCAAACGCGACTTTTTCCGCGAGCGAGATAAAGACCATAGAGCCCGCCCGGGCACTGGCGCTGGCCGATTTCGGGCCGCCGTCGCTGGGCGTGGGCGAGCGGCTGACGTTGCTGGCCTATCGCATCGGCATTCCCGGTTCGGTGCTGGCCTCGCCGCTGGGCCGCCCGGCCAAGCCAAAACTGCTGGCGACGGTGGCCAATCGCCTGCCCGGGGACAAGGTGGCGGGCACGGCCCTGCGTGCCGGGCATTTTCTGGTGCATGGCTTGAAGCTGCCGATTGGTCAGGTGGATTTTGCCAGCCCCCCCGGCACCACCCCGCCGGTGGAGCGGATGGTGCAGGGCTTCGGCTGGCTGGCCGATCTGGATACGGCCGGCCCGCGCGAGGTGGTGGCCCCGGTGGCGGAACGGATTGTGGCCGCATGGCTTGCCGCCAACGATGCGCCTCCCTCGCCCGCCGGGAAGCGTCCCGCGTGGCGCGTTGGCCATGCCGGTGAGCGGCTGCTGAACTGGCTGGTGCATGCGCCGCTGGTGCTCTCGGGCACGGACAAGGCGCAGCGCGCCCATGTGCTGGCCGCCATGGGCCAGACCGCCCGCTGGCTCGACCGCCATGTGGACAAGGGCGAGGATGGCCTCGCGCAGGTGGCGGGCTGGTGCGGCATCGTCGCGGCGGGGCTGTTGCTGCCGGATGGGGCCCCAAGGCGAATTTATGGCGAAGCGGGCCTCATCCGCGCGCTGGGCGAGCTGGTGGGGGATGACGGCGGCATTCTCTCGCGCAGCCCCCTGTGCCAGATGGAGGCGATTGCGCTCCTGGTGAAGCTCTCGGCCTGTTACCGTGCCACGCGCCGGGATCCGCCGTCGGCGGTCACCTCGATGCTGGGGCTGCTGGTGCCGCCGCTGCTGGCGCTGACGCATGGCGATGGCTCGCTGGGCAGCTGGCAGGGCGGCTGGGCGGTTTCGGCAGAGGCGGTGGGCGTGCTGGTTGCGGCCAGTGGCGTGCGGGCAAGACCTTTGCGCGAAGTGCGCCAGTGGGGCTATCAGCGCGCGGCCGCGGGCAGGAGCATCCTGCAGTTCGACGCCGCGCCCCCGCCGCTGGCCCGCCACGCGCGCAGCGGTAGCGCCTCCACCCTTGCCATGGAATTCAGCCACGCCGGGCAGCGGCTGATCGTGAATTGCGGCGGCGCGGCAGCGGCCGGCGGCACCATGCCGGTGCGGCTGGAGCAGGGCTTGCGCGCCACGGCGGCGCATTCGACACTGGTGCTCGACGACGCCAACTCCACCGCCGTGCTGATGCATGGCGCGCTGGGCGGCGGGGTGAACGAGGTCGAGATCGACCGGCGGCTGATCGAAGGCGAAGTTGGTCAGGGGGCTGCTCGGGGAGTGGCCGCAAAGGTCGTGTGGGGCGCCACAAGGCTGGAGGCGAGCCACGATGGCTATTCCCCGCGTTATGGCCTGTTGCACCGCCGCATTCTGCTGCTGCGCGACGATGGCACCGAACTGCGCGGCGAGGATCTGCTGGTGCCTGCCGGGCGCAAGGGCAAGCGCGGCATGGTTGCCTTCGCGCTGCGCTTCCACCTTGGCCCCGGCATCGAGGTTGGGCGCTCCGAGGATGGCATGGGGGTCGGGCTAGCCCTGCCCGACGGCTCCTATTGGCAATTCCGGAGCGGCGGCGGCGAGATCGCCGTGGAGGAAAGCATCTGGGCCGATGGACAGGGCCGACCCGTTCCGATCCAGCAGCTGGTGATTCAGGGCATGACCAGCCGTGGGGGTGGCAGTTTCGCCTGGCTGCTGAAGCGGATGGGGTGAGGAGTGGGCGGCAACGTGGTAGAATACCAATGTTGGTTCTGCGGGAAAGGCGTCGAACGGACGGACGAGGGAGCGATTGTGATCGCGGTTCGCAATCTGTGGTCGTCCAGCGAGGATGACCCCACGCAATACCTTTATGTCCACTCGCTCTGCGCTGAGGAAAAGATGTCTGGCTCAGCAATAGCCTTCGATCCACGCGATCTCCTAAATTCAAACTGAGACTCGAGCCCCAAGCAAACGCTCCCCATGTCGAATTCTCCTCCGGCGCTCTGGCCAATTCGGTCAAAATCCTTATGGGAGCGGGCCTGCCTTTCCCCTGCTTGAAGTGAGACCCTCGCCATGACCCAGCCCGTCACCATCCGCCGCGCCCTGCTTTCGGTTTCCGACAAAACCGGTCTTGTCGAGCTGGGCCGGGCGCTGGCGGAAAAGGGTGTGGATCTGGTCTCCACCGGCGGCACGGCCAAGGCGCTGCGTGATGCCGGTCTGCCCGTGCGCGACATTTCCGACCTCACCGGCTTCCCCGAGATGATGGACGGGCGGGTGAAGACCCTGCACCCCAAGGTGCATGGCGGCCTGTTGGCCGTGCGCGACAATGCTGAGCATCTGGCCTCCATGGCCGAGCATGAGATTGGCGCGATCGATCTGGTGGTGGTGAACCTCTATCCCTTCGCGCAGACCGTGGCCAAATATGCCAAGGGCGGTGCCGGCGATGCCGCCGCCCGCGACGACATCATCGAGAATATCGACATTGGTGGCCCCAGCATGGTGCGCAGCGCGGCCAAGAATCACGCCCATGTCGCCATCGTCACGGACCCTGCCGATTATGCCATCGTGGCAAGGGGCGAAACCACGCTGGAGGAGCGCTGCACATTCGCCGCCAAGGCCTATGCGCTGACCGCCAGCTATGATGCGGCGATCAGCCAGTGGTTTGCCACTGTCGATCAGGGCCACACCTTCGCGCCAACCCGGGTCATGGGCACCACGCTGGTCACCGAGTTGCGCTATGGCGAGAACCCCCACCAGCAGGCGGCGCTCTATGTGCCCAATGGCCCGCACATCAGCGGCATCGCCGGCGCCAAACAGGTGCAGGGCAAGGAGCTGTCCTACAACAACTATAACGACGCCGATGCCGCGCTCGAACTGGTCGCCGAATTCCGCGATGGCCCGCCGACGGTGGTCATCGTCAAGCATGCCAACCCCTGCGGCGTGGCCAGTGGCGCCACGCTGGTCGAGGCCTATGAGGCGGCGCTGCAGTGCGATTCGGTGAGCGCCTTTGGCGGTATCATCGCGGTCAACCGCCCGCTGGATGGCCCCACGGCGGAGGCTATCAGCGGCATCTTTACCGAGGTGGTCTGCGCGCCCGACGCGGATGATGCCGCCCGCGCGGTGTTCGCCAGGAAGAAGAACCTGCGCCTGCTGCTCACCGGCGATCTGCCTGATGCCAATCGCGGCGGGCTGACCACCAGGATCATCTCCGGCGGGGTGCTGGTGCAGGCCCGCGATAATGGCCATGTCACCCGTGACATGCTCAAGGTCGTCACCAAGCGCCAGCCCACGCCTCAGGAACTTGCCGATTGCCTGTTTGCCTGGACCGTGGCCAAGCACACCAAGTCCAATGCCATCGTCTATGCCAAGGATGGCGTGACGGCGGGCATTGGCGCCGGGCAGATGAACCGCCGGGATTCGGCGCGTATTGCCGCGATCAAGGCCGCCGAGGCCGCCGAGACCTATGGCTGGGCGGCACCGCACACGCAAGGGTCGGCCGTTGCCTCCGACGCCTTCGTCCCCTTCGCCGACGGTCTGCTGGCCGCGGCGGAAGCGGGGGCGACGGCGGTGATTCAGCCGGGTGGCTCGATGCGCGACAATGAGGTGATCGCCGCCGCCGATGCGGCGGGCCTCGCCATGGTCTTCACCGGGATGCGCCACTTCCGCCACTAAGGGGGAATGCTGCGGCTTGCCTGTGGAGGCAGTGCCCGCATTTTGTCGCAATCGTGGCTCGGTTGGCCGCGCAAATCGGGATGATTGCGTATCGGCCTCTGGTGCAGTTGCGAAATGGCGTTGAAGGACGATTCCAACGAATCATCCCCATGGGCCTGTTTGCGATACTATGCGTATCTTCCAATCCGATCTGTTCCGCTCATTCGCGCTGGGCTTCGGCATTGGCGCCCTGGCGCTGTGCGTGGTGTTCGGTGGCGGCGAGTTGGCGAAGGTGGCAGGCGGCGTGGTGCCGTCGGCGGTTGCCGCACCGGCACGCTGAGCTGAACAGCAACAGGTCTGGCGCGCCCAATTGCGGGCGCCCGGCCGGGCAGGGCTGAGCGCATGGGGCATCATCATCATCATGAGCATAGTGGCACCAGCCTGATCTCGGCCGCCCGAACCGCGCTTGTCGCCGCCGACGAACGCTGGACCGAGATGCGCGCGGATGTGTTTGCCGTGCTGGTGGCCCGCGAGCGCCCGGCCTCGGCCTATGACATTGCCGAGGGCGTATCGGCACGGCGCGGCAAGCGGGTGGCGGCCAACAGCGTCTATCGCATTCTTGACCTCTTCGTGCGCACCAATCTGGCGCGGCGGGTGGAAAGTGCCAACGCCTATATCGCCAATACCCACCCCGGTTGTCGGCACGATTGCATCTTTCTGATCTGCGACATTTGCGGGCAGGTCACCCATCTTGACGACGACCGTCTGACCGGTGCGCTGATCGATGCGGCGCGGGCGGCGCGCTTTGCCGATGTGCGCCCCCTCGTGGAAATACGCGGGCGTTGCGCGACTTGTGCTAGCGCCGCAACCTCCGATATTGCAGTGCAGCAATAGACAATCCCGCGCGCCGACATTAGGACAAGCCCCTATGACCAGCCCATCCCCCCTACTTCCGCGCATTGGCTATCCCTCGGACCTGCGTGGTTTATCGATGGTGGAGCTGCGTCAGCTGGCGGACGAGGTTCGTTCGGACATGCTGGATGCGGTGGGGCAGACCGGTGGGCAT
>CAIWFP010000326.1 GCA_903911985.1 uncultured Sphingomonadales bacterium | reverse complement strand
GTCCATCCACTCTCACCCCCCCCTTAACAATTGCACGCCCCAATCCCGCTCGAACAAATACAACAACACCCGCGCCGCCTCGCCCCGTTCGCCCACAAGGGCGACGCTATCATCATTCCGGCCATCATTCCTGCCACGCTCCACCAGCAGCCGCGCGTCATCATGGGCCAGCGGCAGGAGACGACCAATCTGTTCCAGCGAGGCGACGCGAAACGGCGTGTCGCCCGATTGCCGCGTGCCAAGCAGTTCGCCGCCACCGCGCAGGCGCAAATCCTCCTCGGCAAGGCGAAACCCGTCCTGCGTCTCGCGCATCAGGGCCAACCGTTCCCGCGCCACTTCGGAAAGGGTCTCGCCGCGCAGCAGCAGGCAGGTTGATTTCTCCGTCCCGCGCCCCACCCGCCCGCGCAGCTGGTGCAGCTGGGCCAGGCCAAAACGCTCGGCCTGCTCGATCACCATCAGCGTGGAATTGGGCACATCCACGCCCACCTCGATCACCGTGGTGGCGACCAGCAGCTTGGCCGCGCCGCTGGCAAAACGCGCCATCGCGGCGTCCTTCGCCTCGGGGCGCAACTGACCGTGCACCAGCACCGCTACCCCCTCGCCGAAAAGCGCCTTCAGCTCGGCATAGCGGGCCTCGGCGGCGGCGATATCGTCGGTCTCGCTCTCGCGCACCATCGGGCATACCCAATAGGCCTGCCCACCGCCCGCGATATGCCGCCCGAGCGCGGCGATTACGTCCTCTATGCGATCCAGCGCCACCACCCTGGTGTCAATCGCCTGCCGCCCCGGTGGCAGCTCGTCGAGGCGGGAGACGTCCATCTCGCCATATTGCGCCAGCGTCAGGCTGCGGGGGATGGGAGTGGCCGTCATCGCGAGGCAATGCGGCGGACGGCGACCTTTTTGCGTCAGCATCAACCGCTGGCCCACGCCAAAACGGTGCTGCTCGTCGATCACCACCAGCGCGAGGTTGCGATAGGTGACACTGTCCTGAAAAATAGCATGGGTGCCGATACAGATATCGATGCTGCCGTCCATCAGCCCCATCAGGATGGATTCGCGCGCCCTGCCCCCACCACGCAGGGAGCCGCGCCCCGTCAGCAGGGCAATGTTAACGCCGGTTCCGGAGGCAAGGCGGCTCAACGTGTCATAATGCTGGCGGGCAAGGATCTCGGTTGGCGCCAGCAAGGCCGCCTGCGCCCCCGCCTCCACCGCCAGCAGCATCGCCGACAGCGCCACCACCGTCTTGCCGCTTCCGACATCGCCCTGCAGCAGGCGGAGCATCGGCGCCTCCTGCGCGACATCGCCAGCTATTTCCTCAATCGAACGCTGCTGCGCTCCGGTGAGCGCGAAGGGCAGGTTCAGCTTCGCCCGCAACCGCCCATCGCCTACCAGCGGCGTGCCCCTTCGCGAGCGGCCCGATTCGCGCACCAGCATCAGCGCCAGCGCATTGGCGAGCAACTCGTCATAGGCGAGGCGATCCCGCGCGGCCTCATGCTCGCCCCGGTGCGCCTCGTGCAGGGCCTGCGCCCACGCGGGCCAGCCATGCCGCGCCATCAGGCCCGGGTCGATCCATTCGGGCAGATCGGGCAGCAGGGCCAAGGCTTGCGCCACCAATGCCGCCAGCCGGTTCTGCGTCAAACCCTCCGACAAAGGATAGACCGCCTCGTGCAACTGCCCCAGCGCCACCGCGCCATCTTCCGTTACATGATCCGGGTGGACGATCTGCAACAGCGTGCCAAACTGGCCGAGCCGGCCCGCCACCCAGCGCTTCTCGCCCAGCGGCAGGGTCTTTTTCGCCCAGCCGGTGTTGCGGCCAAACCATGTCAGCGCGCAGGCCGTGCCCGCAGCATCCTGCGCCATCACCCGGAACGGCGCGCGGGGCGAACCGCTGGAGCGATATTCCAGCGGGGTGAGCGCCACCATCACCTGCTCGCCCACGCTGGCCTCGTTCAGCTCCGCCACCGCGCGGCGGACGGCAAACCGGTCGGGCAGATGATAGGCAATGTCCTTCACCCGCGACAGGCCAAGCTTGTCCAGCGGGCGTGCCAGCCCGGGGCCCACGCCCTTGAGGCTGTCGGCAGATACGAAGATGGGATTGAGGCGTTCCGGGCGCATGCGCCCTCCTTAGCGGGGCCTGCCCAGTGAAGCGAGAGGGGGCCACGATAGAAGATGGGCTTGCCTCCATCCGCGCCCTCACCTACCGCTCACGCCATGAGCATGGACGACCGCCTCAAACGCCTCAAATTCCAGAGCTGGCATCGCGGCACCCGCGAGGCCGACTATATGATCGGCTGCTATTTCGACCGCTTCCACCACGAATGGGGCGAGGCGGAACTCGCCTGGTTCGAGGCCCTGCTGGTGGAAGAGGACGTCGATATCCTCGGCTGGGCACTGGGCACACTGTCCGTGCCGCCAGAGCTGGATGGTCCGCTGATGGAGCGGATGAAGCTGCTGGATTATGTGGAAATTCCGCGATGAGCCGGAAAGGGTGAAGATGCGAGGGACTCGTTTGATGTGCCGATTTACTTCGTAAATCGGTTGGCCCTCGCGCTCCCATTAATGTCTTCGTGACGTATTCCTCTCAGCGTCCCACCCCGCCGCGTAGCGGCTTTAAGTCCTGCGGCGTCGTGGCCTTGCGCCAGGGCCGAACCGGCAGTCCGACAATGATAGAATGGGAGCGCGAGGGACGAGTCCCTCGCACCTACCCCTTAAACTCTAACCCTTCCCGCCCTTCACCCCACTTCAAACCTCGTCTAAGAGCCCCTGCCTGACCATGCCCGATATCAACCGCATCCTTTCCGCCTCGGCGCCCCTCACGCTGGCGGGCCTTGCCCGCGGCTCGCAGCCGCTGGTGCTGGCGGATCTAGCGCGGGCGGCTGCGGCAAAAGGGCATCGCGCGGTATTCATCGCTCCCGATGACGCCGCGATGCGCAGCGTGACGGACGCCGCGCATTTCTTCGCGCCCGAGCTGGAGGTGCTGGAGTTCCCCGCATGGGACTGCCTGCCTTACGACCGTTCCAGCCCGGCGTTGACGGTTTCGGCACGGCGGCTATCGGCGCTGCACCGGTTGCAGGCCCCCCGAAAGGGTCCGCAACTGCTGGTCACCACCATCAATGCGGCGCTCCAGCGGGTGCTCACGCCCTTCCGCATTCGCGAGACGGTGCGTCTGCTCAAACCCGGCGTGGAGATCGGCCGCGAGACGCTGATTTCCCTGCTTCAGCGCCAGGGCTATGCCCGGACCGACACGGTGGCCGATGCTGGCGAGTTCGCCGTGCGCGGCTCGATCTTCGACATCTTCCCCTCCGGGCTCGATCAGGGTTTGCGGCTCGATTTCTTCGGTGACGAGCTCGAAACCCTGCGGCTGTTCGATCC
>CAIWFP010000325.1 GCA_903911985.1 uncultured Sphingomonadales bacterium | reverse complement strand
ATCGCCATCGACAAGGAGCTGACCAAGGAGCGCCTTGTGCCCCATGGCATTCCCATGCCGGGTGGGCGTATCGTTGCCAGCGAGGAGCTGTATCGCGCCGATCCGCTGCCCCGGCCCTATGTGCTCAAGCCGGTGAACGAGGGATCCAGCGTCGGCGTCGCCATCGTCACGGATGACGGCAATTACGGCAACCCCATCAGCCGCGATGCCAAGGGGCCTTGGGCCGAGTTTGACAGCCTGCTGGCCGAACCCTTTATCCGTGGCCGCGAGCTGACTACCGCGGTTCTGGGTAGTCAGGCGCTGATGGTCACTGAACTGAAACCCAAGAGCGGCTTTTACGATTTCGAGGCGAAATATACCGACGGCCTGACCGAACATGTCTGCCCGGCTGAGATTCCTGATGAGATAGCCCAGGCGTGCAAGGACATCGCCCTGCGCTCCCATCGTCTGCTCGGCTGCCGGGGCACCAGCCGCTCGGATTTCCGCTGGGATGACAGCATGGGTGTGGAGGGCCTGTTCCTGCTGGAGGTGAATACCCAGCCGGGCATGACGCCGCTTAGCCTGGTGCCCGAACAGGCGCGCCATTGCGGCATGGATTATGCTGATCTGGTCGAGGCGATAATCGCCGAGGCGCTGTCTGACGGCAGCGGCAGCGGGCGCGCGGGATGAGCCAGAAGCTCAAACGCCGCGCCGGTACCGCGCGCAAGGCCGCCGCCGCGCAGGGCAAGGCGGCAAGGACCCGCGCCGTCCGCCGCCGCACCGGCTCCATGCTGGATGCGGTGATGGCCTGGGTGCCTTTGTCGGATGAGGCGCTGCACCGGGTGTTTCTGGTGATTATTCTCGGCGGCGCGCTGGCGCTGGCGGCGCTGGTCGCGGGGCAGGCGGGTGTGCCGGCGCTGGCCAGCCAGCAGATGGCCATGGTCGCTGGCAACGCCGGTTTCGAGGTGCACAAGGTGAAGGTGCGCGGCACGCAGCATCTCAACGAGTTGAAGGTCTATGAGCGGGTTCTGGTGCAGCGCGACCGGGCGATGACCATGGTCGATCTGGCTGCCTTGCGCAGTGATCTGCTGCGCCTGTCGTGGGTGAAGGATGCGCGGGTCTCGCGCCAGCTGCCCGATACGCTGGTGATCGATATCGTCGAGCGCAAGCCCCATGCGGTGATGCGCCAGAACGACCATCTGGTGCTGATCGACGAAACCGGGGCCGCGCTCGATCCGGTTTCTCCCGAGGATGCCCGGGGCATGCTGGTGCTGTCAGGACCGGGCGTTTCCGGGCGGGTGGCGGCACTGTCGGGTCTGCTGGATGCCGCGCCCGCGCTGAAGCCGCAGGTGGCCGAGGCGGAATGGGTGGGCAACCGCCGCTGGAACATCCTGTTCAGGACGGGGCAGGTGCTGGCGCTGCCCGAAGGCGAACAGACCGCTGCCGACGCTATGGTTTCCTTCGCGCGCCTCGACGGTACCAACCGCCTGCTGGGCGGGCGCGTGGTCGCCTTTGATATGCGCGCGCCGGATCGCATCTACCTGCGCGTGCCGGGCCGGTCGTCCGGGGGAGATTTGGCGCAGACCGTTACGGCCTCGTCCGTTATCGCTGCGGGCCATGCGGATAAGGCCAGTGCTGATACAGGCAGATCTGATAATGGCGGCGTTGCGGAGGCTTCGGGCGACCGGCACCCGGCCCCCCATCAATCTCTCCCTGCCGCGCATTCGAGGGTGGCAAATACCAAACCCAAAACCTCCAAACCCGCGATTTTGGCAAAATCAACCGCGCGGCACGCCGCCAAGCATGCCGCCAGTCGCCCTATCATCCATACCGCCAGCCGGGAGACCAGGTGATGGTCCCACCTCCGGCCGGGCCCCAACCCGCGCTTGGCCCGCGTTTTGCCCGGGTATTTGGCGCGGTCAACATTGGCTCTTTCCGCATTGCCGCGATGGTGGCGGGCATTAGCGAGGAGGGCGAGCTTATCGTGCTGGGCTCGAGCCACCGTGCCGCGCAAGGGGTAAAGCGCGGCTATGTCACCGACATGGTGGCCGCCACCTATGCCGTGCGCGACGCTATCGAAAAGGCCGAGAAAATGGCCCAGACCGCGCTGGGTTCGGTGTGGATCGGCTGCTCCGGCGCGGGAATGGCCAGCCAGATCGCGCAGGTTGAAATTGATATCGGTGGCCGCCGCATCGAGGACGACGACATCACCCATCTGCTCACCGCCGCGCGCGATTCCATCCAGCCGGATGGGCGGGTGGTGCTGCATGCCACGCCGGCGCATTACACGCTGGATGGCGCGCATGGCGTGGCGAACCCGCGGGGCTTGCATGCCGAGCGGCTGGGGGTGGATGTCCATGTGCTGCTGGCCGATGGTCCGCCGATCCGCAATATGACCGAGGCGGTGCAGAACGCCCATCTGGCGGTGGATGGGGTGGTGGCCTCGCCCATCGCCGCCGGGCACGCCTGCCTCACTGTCGAGGAGCGGGAGATTGGCGTGGCGCTGGTGGAATTTGGCGCGGAAGTAACGACGGTTTCGGTGTTTGTCGCGGGAATGTTGCTGGGCATGGCGACGGTTCCCATGGGCTCGGGTGACATTACCGACGCCATCGCCTCATCCTTCGGCATTCGCCGCTTTCAGGCCGAGCGCCTCAAATGCGTCAGTGGTTCGGCCATCGCCACCCCCGCTGACCACCGCGAGATGGTTCCGCTGGCCGCGCCCGGCGATATGGGGGGCGACGAAGGCCTCGGCAGCGGGCAGGACGATGGCCGGCGCATTCCCCGCGCGGAGCTGATCACGGTGATTACCGGAAGGCTGGGGGAACTGCTCGACGAGGTTTCGCGGGTTCTGCGGGCGCTGGGCTACACGGGCGCGCGCGGACGGCAGGTGGTGATTACCGGCGGCGGGGCGGAGCTGGCCGGACTGGCCGATTTCGCGCAAGCAGCGCTTGGCCGTCCGGTGCGCATCGGTCGCCCGCTGGCGCTGAAAGGTCTGCCCGAGGCCCATGCCGGGCCGGGATTTTCGACACTGGCGGGGCTTGCGCAATATGTGGCGAACCATCCGCTTGATATCCGCGAGGTGGGCCGGGGCGGGACGAGGGCGCAGGATGGAACAGGCCTTGGCGTTCTGACCCGGATCGTTCGGGCGCTGCGAGACTATTTTTGAGGCGGTTGTGAAGCCCCAATCAGGCGGGTTTGGTGAATTTTGACTGTGGACAAGCACCAAAACCGCTTTGCGTCGGCGATTCGAAGAGTGCATTTTAGGAAACAGGTCTAAGCGCGTTGCGCAGATCCGTGAGATTTAAAAACGGGAAGCGGTTTTTGTCAAAAAGATCACGCGACCACAAAGTGTGCTGGGAGAAGGTGTGATCTTATCGCGTCTCGCCCCAGCCCGGCAGGAGTAAGGCAATGAGCATCAATATCGGTCCCCCCGCCGTCGACGAGCTGCGTCCGCGCATCACCGTGATTGGCGTGGGCGGGGCCGGCGGAAACGCCATCGCCAACATGATCAACGCCGAGATCGAGGGTGTGGACTTCGTCGTCGCCAATACCGACGCGCAGTCGCTCAATGCCTCGATCGCCGAACATCGCATCCAGCTGGGGCCGGAGATTACCCAAGGCCTTGGTGCCGGATCGCGACCCGAGGTTGGCCGCGCGGCAGCCGAGGAAACCATCGTCCTGATCGAACGGGCGCTGGAAGGCGTGCATATGTGCTTCATCGCCGCCGGTATGGGTGGCGGCACCGGCACCGGTGCGGCCCCGGTCATCGCCAAGGTGGCGCGCGACAAGGGTGTGCTCACCGTGGGCGTGGTGACCAAGCCCTTCCTGTTCGAGGGCACGCGCCGCATGAAGAGCGCCGAGGCGGGCATTGAAGAGCTGGGCCGCCATGTCGATACGCTGATCGTTATTCCCAACCAGAACCTGTTCCTCGTCGCCAAGGCCGAAACCACCTTCAAGGAAGCCTTCCAGCTGGCCGACGAGGTGCTGCAACAGGGCGTGCGCTCGATCACCGATCTGATGGTCATGCCCGGCCTCATCAACCTCGACTTTGCCGACGTTCGTTCCGTCATGGCCGAAATGGGCAAGGCGATGATGGGCACCGGCGAGGGCAGTGGCGAAAACCGCGCGCTGGAAGCCGCCGAAAAGGCCATCGCCAACCCGCTGCTCGACGGCGTTTCGATGCGCGGGGCCAAGGGGGTGATCATCTCGATCATCGGCGGCGACGACATGAAGCTGCTCGAAGTGGACGAGGCCGCCAACCACATCCGCGAGCTGGTCGATCCCAACGCCAACATCATCTGGGGCAGCGCCTTCAATCCCGATCTGGAGGGCAAGATCCGCGTGTCGGTGGT
>CAIWFP010000324.1 GCA_903911985.1 uncultured Sphingomonadales bacterium | reverse complement strand
GTTTCCGGTTCGCCGCCCACCAGTTCCTTTTCATAGGCGCCCATGCGCAGCAGCGCGGCCCAGCCGCCGGGCCCGGGGTTGCCCTTGCAGGCGCCATCGGTGAAAATATGGACCTGCTTGAGCGGGACTTCGCCAGTCGGAAGGTCGCTCATGCCGCGAAAATGGCGGCGTTGGCCGGGTTGGCGTAAAATTCCAGTCGCCGGGCGAAGGCCATGGGGTCCTTGCGGGTGACGAGCGCGCCGGCGGGGGTGTTCAGCCAGTCGTAGGCGCGGGTGGACAGGAAGCGCATCGCCGCGCCGCGCGCCAGCAGGGGCAGGGCCGCCCGCTCTGCGTCGCTCAGGTCGCGCACGCCGCCATATCCCGCCAGCAACGCTGCCGAGAGGTCCGCGTCAAAATGCCGGCCGTCGGACGAGAAACACCACGCGGCATGGGTTACCGCCACATCGTAGGCGGTGATGTCGGTACAGGCGAAATAGAAGTCGATGAGGCCGGAGACGGTATCGCCCAGCATCAGCACATTGTCGGGGAAGAGGTCGGCATGGACGACGCCGCGCGGCAGGTCCGTCGGCCAGCGGCGTTCGAGGGTGGCCATTTCGCGTTTCACCAGTGTGCCCAGTTCGGGGTGGATGGCATCGAGCCCTTCGGGACCACAAGCGCGCAGCAGCTCACCCCATTGGGCAAGGCCGAGGCCATTGGCGCGCGTGCCGGGAAAATCGGCCGCCGCCAGATGCACATGCGCCAGCGCCTCGCCCACGGCGCGGGCCTGTGCCGGGGAGGGGTGGGAAACGGAAACGCCGGGCAGGAATTCGATCAGGGCTGCGGGCTTGCCCTCGGCAACGGTCTGGAGCTTGCCGGACGAATCGTGGATGGTGCGCGGCACGGGGCAACCCCTGGCCGCCAGATGATCCAGCAGGCCAAGGAAGAACGGAAGATCGGCAACGTCGGTTCGGCTCTCGTATACGGTCAGAATGAACTTGCGTTCGATTGCCGCACCATCCTGCGCGGCAACCGTGCTGGTGGTGGCGAGGTAATTGGTGTTCGATACACCCTCGGCGATACCCTTGAACGAGATCAACTCGCCAACGGCATACCGCGCGATCAGCCGTTTGGCGGCATCGTCGTCCAGCTGCGTGTAAACCGCCATTCGCCCAGATCCGTCCGGCTTAGTCGGCCAGCTGACGCGGCAGCTTGAATACCATCTTTTCCTCGGTGGTGACGATGGTCTCCTCGCTGACGGTGCGGAAGGTGGCGAGAAAGTCGATCACCTCGCGGACCAGGGCCTCTGGCGCGGAGGCGCCGGCGGTGAGGCCCAGCGTGGTCACGCCATCGAGCCATGCCGGATCGATCTCGCTGGCGCGCTGCACCAGCATGGCGCGGGCGCCGCAACGTTCGGCGACTTCGACCAGGCGCTGTGAATTCGACGAATTGGGCGCGCCCATCACGAAGAGCAGCTCGCAATCCCGGGCGATGGCCTTCACCGCCACCTGCCGGTTGGATGTGGCGTAGCAGATATCCTCGGCGCGGGGCCCGGAGATTTCCGGATAGCGGGCGCGCAGGGCGGCGACGATGGCGGCGGTATCATCCACCGACAGGGTGGTTTGCGTGAGGAAACCCAGCGCGCCGCCATCGGTAAAGGGCAGGGCGGTGACATCGTCCAGCGTTTCCACCAGCGTCATCGCGCCTTCGGGCACCTGACCAAAGGTGCCGATCACCTCTGGATGGCCGGCGTGGCCGATGAACAGGATGTGGCGCCCGGCTTCCACATGGCGCTCGGCCTGACGGTGGACCTTGGAGACCAGCGGGCAGGTGGCGTCCAGCCAGTCCAGCCCGCGCGCGTCGGCGGCGGCGGGCACGGCCTTGGGCACGCCATGGGCCGAAAAGATCACCGGCGAGCCGTCGGGCACCTCGTCCAGCTCTTCCACGAAAATGGCGCCCTTGGCCTTCAGCCCGTCGACGACGAATCGGTTGTGGAC
>CAIWFP010000323.1 GCA_903911985.1 uncultured Sphingomonadales bacterium | reverse complement strand
TCATCCGCCGCGCCTTCAAGCTGCCCTATTGGTCGCTGTCGGCATATCTGAAAAATCGCGTGAAGAACTCAGTGCAATTAATCGGACAGTATGAGGACGCCGTCGCCCATGAGGCGGCGGTGCGTGGGCTCGATGGCATTGTGTGCGGCCATATCCACAGCGCCGAAATCCGGCGATATGGCGATATTACCTATTATAACGACGGCGACTGGGTGGAAAGCTGCACCGCGCTGGTGGAAGATTTCAACGGCGCCATGAGCATCATCGACTGGCCCGGCGAAGTGCGCGCCGCGGCCCTTAACGCCGCCGCCGTAGCCGCTGAAGCCGGGGCCGAAACCGCTGGCGCCGCCAATCCGGAGACCGTGGCATGAACGCCCCCGTGCGCTTTCCCTTTGGTAGCAAGGCCGGGCACAAGGATGTTCAGTCCGGCGAGCCCGCCCGCATGAAGATCGCGATCGTCACCGATGCCTGGTATCCGCAGGTAAACGGCGTGGTGCGCACCCTGTCGGCCACCATTGCCGAACTGGACCGGCGCGGCATCGAGGTGGAGCTGATTACGCCCGAGCGGTTTTTCACCGTGCCGATGCCCGGGTACAGCCAGATCCGTCTGGCGATGGCCCCGTGGTTTTCCACGCGGCGCATGCTCGATGGCTTTGCCCCCGATATCGTGCATATCGCCACCGAAGGCCCCATCGGCTGGAGCGCGCGTGGCTGGTGCCGGGCGCGCAAGGTGCCCTTTACCTCGGCGTTCCACACCCGCTTTCCCGAATATGCCTCGGTGCGCACCGGTATCAAGCCGGAACGCTTCTGGCCGATCATGCGCCGTTTTCATGGCGGCGCCCGCGCGGTGATGGTGGCCACGCCCAGCCTTGCCGCCGAACTGGCCGGGCAGGGTATTGCCCATACCCATCGCTGGAGCCGGGGTATCGACCGCTGGCTGTTCAAGCCCGATGGCGCCACCCTGCCGGAGATCGCCGATCTGCCGCGTCCCATCCTGCTCAATGTCGGCCGGGTCGCGCCGGAAAAGAATATCGAGGCCTTTCTGGAGGCCAGGGTTCCGGGCAGCAAGGTGGTGGTCGGCGATGGTCCGGCGCTGGCCGAGATGAAAAAGCGCTATCCCGACGCGCATTTTCTGGGTGCCATGTCGGGCGAGCAGCTGGCCTCGGCCTATCGCTCCGCCGATTGCTTCGTCTTTCCCAGCCTTACCGACACCTTCGGTCTGGTGGTGATCGAGGCGCTGGCCTGTGGCTTGCCGGTGGCGGCATTTCCCGTGGCCGGCCCCATCGACATTCTGGGGGCAGAGGGACGCGGGGCGGATAATGACTGTGCCGTTCCCGTGGGTGCGGTGAACGAGGATCTGGCTGTCGCCATCCAGAGCGCCCTGCTGGTGGATGCCGAGGCGGCGGCGGAGTTTGGTGCGCGTTTCTCGTGGGAGCGGGCGACCGATCAGTTCCTCTCCGCCATCCTCGCCGCGGTGGAGACAGCGCCAGCCGAGCCCGAGCCGGCCTGACCGGCGCCTGCCCGTCGCCGCTCAGTCTTCCGCCAGCAGGATCTGGTTTCGCCCCTCCTGCTTGGCGCGGTATAGTGCCTTGTCCGCCGCCTCCAGCGCCTCGCTTGGCGTGGAATAGGCAAAGACATCGGCAATTCCGCCCGAGAAGGTGATCGATCCGATCGGCTCGTCCGTCTGGCGGTTGACGAAACGGCGTTCGGACATCTGTTGGCGCACCGCATCCAATTGTTCCAGCGCGTCCTTGCGGGTGACATTGCGGAACAGCATGACGAATTCCTCGCCGCCGTGTCGCGCGACATGGCAATTGGCATTGCCGATGCGGGCCAGCGCCTGACCCACGGCCTGTATCACCCGGTCGCCGGTCTCGTGGCCATGGGTGTCGTTGACGCGCTTGAAATGGTCGATATCGCAAAAGGCGATGGTCAGCGGCTCGATGGCGGCCTGTGCCTCGCGATAATGGTGGTCCAGCGTGACCTCGAAGGCGCGGCGGTTGGGCAGACCGGTCAGATGGTCCACCGCCGCATCGCGCTGGGCCTTGGCGAGACTCTTGCGCAGGGTGGAGGCCTCGCGCTCGGCGCGGCGCATGTCCTCCTCCATTTTGGCGGTACGCTCCAGCATGGCCTTGGCGATATCGGCAAAGCTGGAGAGGACCGCATCGGCGCTGTCCGCGTGGCGGATCTCGGCCACCTGCTTGGTCAGGGCTTGCTGATATTCGCCGGTGGCGCTGGCCGCTTTCTGGGTGGTGCTGGTGAAGCTTTCCACGCCGCTTTGCAATTTGGCCAGCAGGCGTTCCACTTCGGCCTTGTTGTCGGTTTCGTCGGCCTCGGTCACCTCGTCGAGCCACTGCTGGGTAACCGGTTCCCCATCGGCCCGCCTGACCGCCACCTTGCGGGCAAGCCGGGTATTGGTGCCGGAAAAGGCGGCATGGGCGGCCAGCAGATTGGCGGGCGTCACCCGCAGGCGGTATTCGAGCAGGAACAGCGTGATCTGCTCCAGCAGCTCGCGTTGCGCTTCATCTTCGAGCGACAGGCGGCTGGTGGCCGAGGCTTCGCCACCGGAGTCATCCGCCGCGTCGGTCGCCTGGCCAAGGCCCAGCCAGCGGCGAAGGGCGCCCTTGCCTTGGGAATTTGTGTTGATTTCAGCGGTCATCTCTCAGCCTTCAGTTTCAATAGGGCGCAGGCTTGCCGGGGTGGCGGAGGCGAATAGCGGGCAAGTGGCCGGGGCCGCGGACCGGCGGTCCGCCCCGTCGCGCGAATTTGTGGCCTTGCGTGTGATGTTGCCCACGATACCTGCTCCTGTTGCCGGCGGGGATGGCGGATTATCGTCCGTCATCTGCCCCCGTCCGGGAATAGGGTGTTTCGCGAAAGTTCTGATTGAAAGCCTGCCCGGGGAATACCCCTAGTCAGGCCGATTTTGGGCAATGGGCGCGGGGTATTCTACCGCTCGAGGTAGAGTGCGCGCAGCCGCCGGAGATCGTCGCGCGAAAGGTTCATCTCGTCGCGAAAATAGCCATCCGCGCCGCCCGGATGCGCGTCCACCACTGCCAGCGCCGCCGCTATATTGCCGCGATCGGCGGACAGGATGGCGTGCAATGCCGGGGCGGGAAGGCTGGAAAGCATCATCGCGGACGCACTTGTCCCTTTCAGGAACGCCGACGAATCGAGGGTCCTGTTGGTCAGTTCATAATCCGCGATCACCGTTTTGCGCGGCACGCCCAGTGCGGTGAGCAGCAGCGCCGAGGCCACGCCCGTGCGATCCTTGCCCGCGCTGCAGTTCACCGCCAGCGGGGCGTGACCGGCCAGCAGCTCGGCAAACATGCGGCGATATTGCCCGGCGAAATATTTGAGGATCTGCGGGTAGGTCGCGGCCATGGCGGCGTTGGACTGTCGCGCATTCCAATGCCGCATGTCGCCCTTCGGCATCGCGCCCGAATCCGCCAGCAGGTAGTCGTCGGTCAGAACGGCAGGGGCATGGTCGGCGGGCCAGTTGACCGGCTCGTTGTTGCGCTCGGTGGTGCTGCGCAAATCGCAGACCACGCGAATGCCCCGGCCTTCCAGATAGGCGTAGTCGGCCGGGGTCAGCCCATGCATCGAGCCCGAGCGGAACAGCAGGCCCCATTTGACATGGCGCCCATCGATCGTCCGATAGCCGCCCAGATCGCGGAAATTGCGCCCGCCCTGCAGCGGCAGCACCCGCAGGTGTGGCGCCGGTGCCGCCGCGATGGCCGCGCTCGACAGGGTGGCCGCAGGCTGTGTGTCGGCCAGAGTCTGGCCCGGCAGCAGCGCGGCGACAAGCGCCAGCGAGAGCGGTGATCCGGCAAGGGCCCAGATGGTGCGGAGCCGGCTGGCTGTCTGCTTCAAGCTATGTCTCCCGGCTTGCTTCCCCGCGCCTGTTGCGGGTGGAATCGGCAATGGCGGCCAAAATTGTTCCAATGGTATGGCGCGGCATCGGCCTTGCCAATGGTCGGGTGGATCTGTGCGGCCAGATCGTGGTGGGTGGCATGGAAAGTTTACCGGCGTGTGACCCGCCTCGCCTCCACCACTTGCCTCGCGAGGCTGGCGATTGCATGGTGGCGGGCCCTATCGCATATTCATCGGTGCCCATGTCGCTTGCCACTTTTACCATCCGCGAGGCCACTGTGGCCGACGCCCCGGCGCTGGCCGAATTGAAGCTGACGACCTTTCGCGAGACTTTTCTGGAGGGCTTCGGCGTTCCCTATCCCCCGCGCGATTTGGCGATTTTCGAGGAGCAGAGCTACAGCCTCGCCAAGGTGAGTGCGGAACTGGCCGACCGGACCCACCGCACATGGGTTGTGGATGCCGGTGCGGGGGAAGGGGGGCGGCTTTTGGCCTATGCCCATATCGGCCCTTGCAAGCTGCCCCATGGCGATGTTCGCCCGGGCGAGATGGAGATTTATCAGCTTTATCTGCGGCGGGAGGCGCAGGCGGCTGGCATGGGCAAGGCATTGATGGACCGCGCTTTTAGCTACATCAACGGTGATGCCGCGCGCATTTGGCTGGGTGTATGGTCGGGCAATCATTCGGCGCGGGCGTTTTATCACAAACTGGGCTTTGCGCAGGTGGGCGGATATCAGTTCCCGGTGGGGGACTGGCACGATGACGAGCTAATTCTGCGCCGCGATCCGGTCTGAGCACCAGGCTGCCGCGTTGAACTCACCGGCTAAAACCCCCGGGCAAGCCCCTCGCGACGGGGGTCCGCGCCGCCTTCATAGCCGCCACCAAGGCTTGAGGGGCGGGCGGCGATGATCTGCAGGCCGGAGGCCTCGCCCCGGCTGACGTCCAGCACCATGCCCCGCGCGGCAAGGCCCTCTGCCAGCGGTACCGGGAATGGGTCGGCCGAAAAGCTGTTGCCCCGCGCCACCAGATTGGGCAGCCCGGCAACGATCTGGGGCGGCAAGTGCCACGCCAGCAGCCCCACCAGACCTTTGAGATTATAGGCGAGGATCGAGCTGCCCCCCGGCGAGCCGAGCGCCGCGACAAAGCGGCCATCCGGCCCCAGCACGATGACCGGGGCCATGCTGGAGCGGGGCCGCTTGCCCGGCGCAAGGGCATTGGCGGCCGGACTTGCGTCGCTCTGGCGGGGCGAGAAGGAGAAATCGGTCAGCTGATTGTTCAGGAAAAAGCCGCCGACCATGCGGCCGGAACCGAAGATACTCTCCACCGTGGTCGTCATCGAGACGACATTGCCGCGCGCATCGACGATGACGACATGGCTGGTGCCGCCCGGTTCCAAGGTGGCATCCGGCGCGGGGCAGGGGGCGGAGGAGGGGGGCACGGTGCTTACGCATGGAGCGCCCGCGGGCAGGCCATAGGTCACCGGGCCTGCCGCTTCGCCGATGAACCCGGCCCGGTCGGCAAGGTATTTCGGCGCCAGCAGCCCCGCCACCGGCACATGTACAAAGGCGGGGTCGGCGATGTAGCGGTCGCGGTCGGCATAGGCGAGGCGGCTGGCCTGGGCGAGGGTGAACCAGCCCTTGGCGTCATTTGGCCCGCGCGTGGCGATATCGGTTTGCGCCAGCAGGCCCAGAGCCTCTTGCAGCGCCACGCCACCCGATGGCGCCTGTGGTGTGCAGATCACCGTCGGCGCGATGCCTGCAGGCTGCCATGGGCGGCACAGGGCTTCGGTGGCGCGGGGGTGAAAGGCGGCCAGATCGGCCAGCGTCATGGTGGAGGGGCGGGGCCCTTGGCGCAACCGCGCCACAATCGCCTCGGCCAGCGGGCCGGTGAGCAGCCCGGCGGCGCCCTTTGCGGCAATGAGATCCAGCGTCTGGGCATAGGCGGGGTTGCGCAACCTGTCTCCGGCGGTGATGGGCCTACCGTCGGACCGGGTGAAATAGGCGCGCGCATCGGGCGCGCCAGCCTCGGGCGAATTGCCGGAAATCATGCCGGCAAGACGCGGCGAGACGGTAAAGCCGTCGCGCGCCAGCCGCCGCGCGGGCGCGAACAGACCCTTCCACGCCAGTCGCCCATGCTGGCGATGGGCCAGTTCCAGCATGGCCACCGCGCCGGGAACGCCACTGGCATTGCCGCCCAGCACCGCTTCGGCGAAAGGCACGGGGTGACCATCCGGGCCGATAAACTGGGTGGGGTCGGCACCCGATGGCGCGGTCTCCCGCCCGTCATAGGCGGTGACGCGGTGTGTGCGGGCATCGAAATAGAGCAGGAAGGCCCCGCCGCCGATGCCGGAGCTTTGCGGCTCGACCAACCCCAGAACCGCCTGCACGGCCACGGCGGCATCCACCGCGTTGCCGCCAGCCCGCAGCACCGCCACACCGGCCGAAACCGCCAGCGGATTGGCGGCGGCAACCATGGCATGCGGGGCGATGCTGTCCTGATGGGCCGGGGCAGAGGGGGCTGGCACAACCTGCGGTGCCGGATCCTGCCCCCGCGTTGGCGTGCCACCTGCCATGCTGCCCTGAGCAAGGAACAAAACAGCGGCGGCGGCAAGCAGCGGGCGCATTGGCGGCATCCTGTTATCAGGCCGGCGGAGTGGCGCCGGCGAAACGCGACAGTCGCTCAGCCGCGCGAGACCGCGGCCACGGGCATGGCCTGTAGCGGATAGCCCAGCCCATCGGGAATGACGAGCCAGCGTTCGCCCTCGCGCTCTTCAAGTCGGGGGGTGATGGTGCCGATCGGTGTGGCCAGGGCATGGTCCCGCGCCTCGGCAAAGCTGCCGAACAGAGCCAGCCGCTCCAGATTCATCCGGGTGGGGAAGATGACGCTGAGTTCCCCGGCATCGGCCTTGGCCATGGCCTCGGCGGCAGTGATCCAGAACATGTGGGTGAACTCGGTGCCATCCACCGAAATATCAACCTGCCCGCTGCCCAGATCCGCCAGATAGAATCGCGTGTCGAAGGCCTTTGCGAAATTTGGGCACCAGCGGGCAAAATGCACCAGCCTGTCGGGCGCGAGGCGCCAGCCCATGGCGCTCAGCACCGGGGCCAGCCCGCCCTCGGTCAGCAACAGCTGTCGCGCCCGCGTCGCCTCATCGGCCGAGACCGGGCGCTCCAGCCCGATGGCAAGGCCGGTCTCCTCCAGCGTTTCGCGGATGGCGGCGATGCGGGCGGCGGCTTCGTTCAGCGTTTCGTCGTCAGGCGCGGGTGTTTCCGCCAGCGCCCGTGCCAGATCGCGATCGGCCGCATCCACGCGCCCGCCGGGAAAAACCAGCGCCCCGCCGGCAAAGCGCATGTCTGCCCCGCGCTGGGCCATCAGCAACTCTGGCGGCCCACCTGTGGGCGCGCGGCGGAAGATGACCACCGTGGCGGCGGGGATGGGGGGGCCATTGCCTTCCGGGGTGGTTGAGGGGAGGAGTTCTGGTTGTATGGCGGATTTGGGCATGCGCGATCCTTGCCGCTGGCGCGGTCTGGGTCAACCTCGTTTGAATACCGGCCATTGGATATCGGGGGAGGCACCGCGAGCGGGGCATGGCTCTCAGCCACACGCCCGCGCGGGGCAAATGCGATCAGGCGGGTTTGATGCCGTGTTGCGCCACCAGATCGTGCAGTTCGCCAGCCTCGAACATTTCCATCATGATATCGCTGCCGCCCAGAAATTCGCCCTTCACGTAAAGCTGGGGGATGGTTGGCCAGTCGGAGAAGCTCTTGATACCGGAGCGGATCTCGGCATCCTGCAGCACATCCACGCTGTGATAGGGCACGGCGAGATGGTCGAGAATGGCAATCGCGCGGCTGGAGAAGCCGCACTGCGGAAACAGCGGGCTGCCTTTCATGAACAGCACGATGTCATGGGTGCCGACGATTTCGGCAATGCGGCTGTTGACGTCGGACATGGCTGGTAACCCTTGGTGTGGAGATAAGGAGAATGATTATCAGTTAGGCACGCCGGTGGTGAGTTGCAAGGCGTGAAGTTCACCGCCCATCCTCTCGCCCAATGCGGCATAGACCAGCTTGTGCTGCGCGATGCGGGGCTTGCCCACAAAGGCGGCCGAGACGACATGCGCCGCGTAATGGTCGCCATCGCCCGCCAGATCGGTAATGGTTACCGCCGCATCGGGCAGGGCGGCGCGGATCAGCGCCTCGATATCGCTTGCCTGCATGGCCATAACGGGTTCCTCAAACCTCGCCGATCAGGGCGCGGCGGGCTTCGACCTGCCTGGCCTTCATGGCGGTGCGCACTTCGCCCTCGTCGGCATCGACGCCCGCCGAGATGAGATCGCCCAGCAATTTGCGGATAACATCCTCGTCGCCCGGTTCCTCGAAATCGGCCTGCACCACGCTTTTGGCATAGGCTTCGGCTTCGGCGGGGGTCAGGCCCATGCGTTCGGCAGCCCACACGCCCATCAGGCGGTTGCGGCGGGCATGGATACGAAACTCCATCTCGCTGTCATGGGCGAACTTGGCTTCTTCGGCGCGTTCGCGGTCCTGGAAGTCGGTCATGGAAAGATCCCTTTATGAGGCGCTATGGCGATAGAGCGGGTGGGCCAGTGGATCAATCGCTATATGCGGATCAATCGCAATATGCCCCCCGCGCGCCAGGCATATTGCGGCGCGGCGGGTTCCCATGTCGTTGCGGTGACGCAAATTGGGGAGCTATTCCCCCGCCAGCGTCGCGCTTCAGGCGTTGGCGGAGGCGAGGAAAGGCAGTTGCGCGCGCAAACCGGCCTCATGGGCGGAGATAATGTCACCCTGCGCCAGTGTCAGCCCCACCTCGTCCAGCCCATCCAGCAGGCAGGCCTTGCGGAAAGGGTCGATCTCGAAGGTGAAACGGTCCTGAAACGGCGTGGTCACGGTCTGGGTTTCCAGATCGATGTCGATCGGGTCGGTTTGGGCCACTTCGATCAGCCGGTCCACCGCCTCCTGCGGCAGCACCACGGTGAGGATGCCGTTCTTGAAGGCGTTGCCCGAGAAAATATCCGAAAAGCTGGGGGCGATGACGCAGGTGAGGCCCATGTCGAGCAGCGCCCATGCCGCATGCTCGCGCGACGACCCGCAGCCGAAATTGTCACCCGCGATCAGGATCGGCGCGCCAGCATACTCCGGCGTGTCGAAGATATTGCCGGGCTCGCGGCGGATCGTCTCGAAGGCGCCCTTGCCCAGCCCCTCGCGGGTGATGGTCTTCAGGTAATGCGATGGGATGATCACGTCGGTATCGACGTTCTTGCGGCCAAACGGAATGGCGCGGCCGGCAACATGCTTGATGGGGGTCATGGCTGGGGCTTCAATCCGTCTCGGGGGCGTTTTCGGGGCGGGCGGGCGGCGCGGTGGGGGCCGTAGCCTTCTCCTTGCGGCGCGAGGTGTAAAGCAGCGCGGCCACCAGCGCGGCCGAGCCGATGGCGGCCCCGGCCAGCGCGGCCTTGCCGGACAGCTTCGGGCCGCTACGGCTGGCGCCCTTATCGGACTTGTCGGTCTTGTCGGTCCCGGAATTGCTCATGGCCTTACCTCATCAATTCACGAACGTCGGTCAGCCGACCGGTGACAGCCGCTGCCGCTGCCATCGCGGGCGAAACGAGGTGGGTGCGCGCACCCGGACCCTGCCGCCCGACGAAATTGCGGTTGCTGGTGGAAGCGCACCGCTCGCCAGCGGGCACCTTGTCGGGGTTCATGCCAAGGCAGGCGGAGCAGCCCGGCTCGCGCCACTCCAGGCCCGCCGCGATGAATACCTCGTGAAGCCCCTCGGCCTCGGCCTGGGCCTTCACCAGCCCGGAGCCGGGCACAACGATGGCCCATTTGACATTGGCGGCCTTGTGGCGGCCGCGCAGCACCTCGGCGGCGGCGCGCAGGTCCTCGATGCGGCTGTTGGTGCAGCTGCCGATGAAGATGTTCTGCACCTCCACCTCGGCCAGCTTTTGCCCCGGGGTCAGGCCCATGTAATCGAGGCTCTTGCGCGCGGCTTCCTGCTTGGATGCATCGGCGAAGCTTTCGGGCGCGGGCACCACGCCGCCGATGGCCACGGTGTCTTCCGGGCTGGTGCCCCAGGTGACCGTCGGCTCGATGTCGGCGGCGTTGATGACCACCACCTTGTCGTAAGTGGCGCCGGGGTCGGTGGCGAGGCTTTTCCACCAAGCCACGGCCTTGTCCCAATCGGCACCCTTGGGTGCGTATGGCCGCCCCTTCACATAGGCAAAGGTCGTCTCGTCGGGCGCAACGAGGCCAGCGCGGGCGCCATGCTCGATCGCCATGTTCGAAATGGTCAGCCGCCCCTCGATGGAGAGATTGCGGATGGCGCTGCCGGTATATTCGATGACATAGCCGGTGCCGCCAGCGGCCCCCAGTTGCCCACAAATATGCAGCACCACATCCTTGGCGGAAACGCCGGGGCCGAGATCGCCCTCAACGCGCACTTCCATGCTCTTGGATTGTTTCAGCAGCAGGGTTTGGGTGGCCAGCACATGCTCGACCTCGGATGTGCCGATGCCAAAGGCCAGCGCGCCCAGCCCGCCGTGGCAGGCGGTGTGGCTGTCGCCGCAAACGATGGTGGCGCCGGGCAGCGAGAAGCCCTGTTCCGGCCCGACGACATGGACAATGCCCTGCTCGGCATCGGCATCACCGATCAGGCGGATGCCGAACGCGTGGGCGTTGCGGGTGAGGGCATCCAGCTGCGCCGCGCTTTCCGCATCGGCGATGGGAATGGGCTTGCCTGCCGCGTCGCGCCGGGCGGTGGTGGGCAGATTGTGGTCGGGCACGGCCAGCGTCAGGTCGGGGCGGCGCACCTTGCGACCGGCCACGCGCAGCGCCTCGAAAGCCTGCGGGCTGGTCACCTCGTGGACGAGGTGGCGGTCGATATAGACGAGGCAGGTGCCGTCATCGCGGCGCTCGACCACATGGGCGTCCCAGATCTTTTCGTAGAGGGTGCGGAGTTTTTTAGACATGCTGTGGCTCTTAGGCGCGGGAGGGGCGGGTTTGCAAGCGGGTGTGGGTGGCAAGGCGCCCGTTGGATTAATTGTCGAACACGTGGGATAGATCGGTGTAGACTGTCCGCTCGGCTGTCAACTGAGCTTCAATGTCGATGATGTAGAGTTCGGTCACCCTATGGCTGTCGAACAAAATGTGGGCTTCATATGCTTCGGACGCATCGCCAAATTTCAGCACCAGTTCAAACCTGTCAGCAGCAATCCTGCGGAGGTTCGCTCCATTCACGTCTGCTAACTGGACCACGACAGACCTAGGAGGCGTTGACAAAGGGGATTCCCAAACGGCGTAGTTTCTGATTCACGGTAGCTTTTGAGGAGGCTGCCGTGAT
>CAIWFP010000322.1 GCA_903911985.1 uncultured Sphingomonadales bacterium | reverse complement strand
GAAAACGCCCTAGCGCAGCCCCAGAACCCGCGCCTGCTCCCTTAACGACTGCGCCTGAGCCAGGTTGGCGGCAATCGCCCGGGCCAGCGCGGCGCGGGCCTTGTCCGGCTCGCCCAGCGTCTGGCGGCTGCGCATCAGCATCACCCAGCCATTGATGTCCTGCGGCTCGCGGGTCAGCCGCGCGTCCAGCCGCTCCACCATCGCCCGGGCCATGGCCTGCTGCTGGCTGGGCGGAATGCGCGCCGCGTCGGACAGGTCCTGAGCGGAGGGGCCAGATATGGCCCGCGCCGCGATGGGTAGATCGGCGCCGCTGGGGGGAATCGCCCCCCCAGCTGTTGCGCCGGCAGTTGCGCCCGTTGGCTGATGGATCGCCGCGATACGCCCCGCTACCGCGATATGGTTGATCGCGCCCACCTGCGCGATGGTCCGGCGCAGATCCGCCTCCCACACAGCGCCCGGCGGCGTATCGGCCAGCAGCGCCAGCCAGTCGGCGATGGCCCCTTGATGGTCGCCATCCAGATCCCGCTTCACCGCCAGAAAATAGCGCGCGCGTGGGTCACGTGGATCAATCGCCAGCGCCCGGTGAAAATCACCCAGCGCCTCGGCGGGCAGGGGCTCCGCCTTGCTGGCCATCACCCGCGCCTCGCCCAGCGCCGACCACAGCACCGCCGTAGCGGGACTGGCCTGTGTCGCCTTGTCATAAGCCGCCACCGCCGCGTCATAGTGGCCATCGGCAAAGGCGGCCTCGCCCTCGGCCCGCCAATGGGCAATGTCGGTGGAAGGGGACGCGACCAGCGCCTGACCCGGCCCCGCCGCGCCATCCGCCACATGCCGGGTAAGCGACAGGCCAAGGGCAAAGCCCAGCACCAGCGTCGCCCCGGTAATGGCCAGAGTGCCCGCGCCTGCCTTGTAACTGCCGATTTGCATCATGCCGGTCCTTTGGCGTTCGAGTGGATTGGTTAAGGTGAAAAAGGGGAAGAGTGAAGACTTGGGGTCTTAGGCACCAAACCCCATTACTGTCTTGCTTGGCGTAATGCATCAATGTGGCGCCCCGCCGCGCAGCGGCTTTAATAGCCTGCGGGGCGGTGAGGTTGTGCGGGAGGATGCCTTCGGCCGCTCGCTGCCGCCGGAAGACGGTAAGGGGGGCAGGGGCCAACCGATTTGCATTGGCAAATCGGCACATCAAACGCCCCTGCTATCTGTTTCCTTAATTCCCTATCACTCCCCCCACCGCCGCGCGTATGCGATTTGACCCGGCGGGTGCGATAAGGCAATCCTCGCCATGGCTGGCATTTGGGGGGAGCGATGACGAATCGGGTGCGGCTGGCGATCGTCGGATCAGGCCCTGCTGGCCTCAGTGCGGCGGCGCGCGCGGCGGCGCTGGGCCTGTCGCACATCCTTGTCGAGCGTAGCGACCATCTGTGCGACACCATCTTCAAATACCAGAAGGGCAAGCATGTGATGGCCACGCCATCCGCGCTGGTGCTGCGCTCCGATCTCGCCTTCGACGCAGGGCGCCGCGAGGCGATCCTTGGCACATGGGATGCGCAGGTGGCCGCCGCCGGTATCCATGTGCGCTATAATGCCGAAGTGGTGGGCATCAGCGGCGAAGCGGGCGATTTCACCCTGTCGTTGAAAGGTGGCGACACCATCGCCGCCGAGGCGGTGATTCTCGCCATCGGCACGCAGGGCAACCCCAATCTCATGCGCTGCGCCGGGGCCGATCTGCCGCATGTGCAATATCAGCTCGACGACCCGGCCGAATTTATCGACGAAGCCATCACCGTCATCGGCTCGGGCGACGCGGGGATCGAAAACGCGCTGGGGCTGGCGGCGGATGCGGCGCAGG
>CAIWFP010000321.1 GCA_903911985.1 uncultured Sphingomonadales bacterium | reverse complement strand
GCGAAGAGGGCGCCGGCTTTGTGTTCGCACTCGCGCTGTTCGCTGGCGGGGTCGCTGTCGGCAACGATGCCGGCGCCGGCCTGCACATGCATCACCCCATCCTTCACCACGGCGGTGCGCAGCACGATGCAGCTGTCCACGCTGCCGTCGGGCGCGAAATAGCCGACGCCGCCAGCATAGGCGCCGCGCGTTTCCTGCTCCAGACTGGCGATAATCTCGCAGGCCCGGACCTTGGGCGCGCCGGAAACGGTGCCCGCCGGGAACCCTGCGAACACCGCGTCGATGGCGTCGTGCCTGGCCTCGTCCAGCTTGCCCACGACATTGCTGACGATGTGCATGACATGGCTGTAGCGTTCGATGGTGTAGCTTTCGGTGACCTTGACCGTGCCCTTGGCGGCGACACGGCCAACATCGTTGCGGCCAAGGTCGAGCAGCATCAGATGCTCGGCGCGTTCCTTGGGGTCGGCCAGCAGGCTGATCTCGTTGGCGAGGTCTTCCTCGGGCGTTTTTCCGCGCGGGCGGGTGCCCGCGATCGGCCGGATGGTTATATCACCATCACGCACGCGCACGAGGATTTCCGGGCTGGAGCCGACCACGGCAAAGCCGGGCAGATCGAGGAAGTAGAGGAAGGGCGAGGGGTTCACCCGCCGCAGCGCCCGGTAAAGCGCCAGTGGCGGCAGGGTGAAGGGCGCGGTGAAACGCTGGGCCAGTACCACCTGAAAGATGTCGCCCGCCTCGATATAGTCCTTCGCGCGGCCAACCATTTGGGCGTAGGCGCCATCCGCCAGCACCGGGGTGGGGGTGGGTTCGGGCAAGGCCGTGGATGAGGCGAGGGGGGCTGGCGCGGCTTGGGCAAGGCTGCGCAGGGCGTCGTCGATGCGTTCCTGTGCGGCTTCCAGCGTGCGTTCGGGCGCGGCTGGCGAAGGCCAAACCGGGGCCACGGCGAAAAGCTCGTCGCCCAGCCGGTCGAACACGAGGATCAGCGTCGGGCGCACGAACAGCATGTCGGGCAGATCGAGCGGGCTTGCCGGGGCGCGCGGCAGTTTTTCCACCAGCCCGATCGTCTCATAGCCGAAATAGCCGACCAGACAGGCCAGCGCGGGCGGCAGGGCGGCGGGCACATCCATATGGCAGGAGGCGACCAGCGCGCGCAATTCGCGCAAGGGATCGCCGGGCAGGGGTGTGAAGGCCTCGCCGTCATGCTGCCATGCGCGGTTGATTTCGCAGGCGTGGCCGCTGGCGCGAAACACCAGATCGGGGTTCAGCCCCAGCAGGCTGTAGCGCCCGCGCACCTCGCCACCGGCCACCGATTCGAGCAGGAAATCGCCCCGGCCCGGCACGATCAGCTTTACCGCCGCGCCCACCGGCGTTTCGGTATCGGCGATAAGCCGGCGCCACACCAGCGCGGGCGCACCGGCGGCAAGGGCCGAGGCGGCAGAGTCCCAATTTTCCGGGCGGGCGTTATCAGGAGTCAAGGTCATGGGTGGGTCCGGCTCAGTTGCCGCCGCCCAGCTGGGTCGCCACCGCGTGAATGGCTACCTCGTTGCGCTTCACCCCCACCTCGGCGCGGATGGCGCCGCGCAGTTCCTCGGCATATTCGCGGCCGGTATACTGCGACAGTTCCTGATTGGCGCTGGCGGTGATCGGGTCTTTCGGGTCAACCGCGGCGGGCGTGATGCTGCGCAGCTGCACCACCAGCCAGCCGGCATTGTTGGGCGCGGGCAACAGTTTTGTGGTGCCTTGCGCCATGCTGAAGAGCAGCGCCAGCGGTGGCGGGATCTGGCCATTGGGATGGGGTATCTGGTCGCGCGACATGGAGATGGGCTGCGCGGGCGGCAGGGGTACGCCCACACCCGTCAGCGCCTCTGGCAGGCTTTTGCCGGCCTTGACCTGCGCCAGCAGCTTGAGCGCGGCGGCGCGGGCGGTGGCCTGCCCCTTTTGCAGCAGCAGCCGGGCGGCCACCTCGCCCTTGATCTCGGCCAGAGGTGCCGGGGCGGAAGGGGTGATCTGCGTGACGTCGAACATCACAAAGACCTTGCCTGCAGCCATTTCGGCCAGCTGGGGGGCGTTTTCGCGCTCCATGGAGAAGGCGGCCTGCACCACCTTGGCCAGTTCCTTGGCCAGTTCCTTGGGCAGCCCCGTTCCGGGTTTGCCATAGACCTGTCCATCGGCGGTAATCGGCGGGGTTTCGGTGAGGGTGAGGCCCAGTGTCTTGGCGGCATCCGACAGGGCGCCGCCCTTGTCAAAGCCATCCTCGATGTGGGCGGTGGCGTCGGCCAGGGCGCGACGGCGGTTTTCAATGGCAAGCGCGGCGGCGATTTCGCCATGCACCTGCGCGAGGGTACGCGCGGGCTTGTCCTCCACCTGCTCCACCCGCAGCAGGGCAAAGCCGAGCGCGGTTTGCACCGGGCCGGCCATCAAGCCCTTCTTGGCGGCAAAGGCGGCGTCGGCCACTTCCGCCGAAGTCTGCGCCGCCAGCGCGTCATGTGCCAGCAGGGGCAGGGCGGAGGCGGCAAGGCCACGCTTGGCGGCGGCGGCATCCAGCGATGCGCCCTTGCCCACCTCGGCGAGAATCTCGCGGGCGGCGTCTTCGGCCGGGACGATCAGCTGGGTAACGCGGCGGTTCTGCACGGCGGCATATTGGGCGTGATTGGCGGCAAAGCGCGCGGCGATTTCCGCCTCGCTTGGCGCGGCGACGGCTTTCAGCGCGCTGTCGCTGAACACCACATAGCGCAGCACCCGGCGTTCCGGCCGGACAAATGCCATGCGGTTGGCGCCATACCAGCTCGACAGTTCGGATTCCGACGGCATGGTCTTGGGGGCAAAGGCGGCGGCGGGCAGCACCGCGATGGCGCCCTCGCGCCTCTCCTTCATCAGCCCGATATAGCGGTTGAGCACGGAAGCCGGCACCACCGCGCCAAATTCCGCCGGGGCGAGCAATTGCTTTGCCACAAGGCCCCCGGAGATATCGCCGCGCACCTCGGCGTCGGTCATCTGGCGCTGGGCGAGGAGCTGGCGATAATTCGCCTCGCTGAAACGGCCATCGGGGCCCTGGAGCGATGGAACCTTGGCCAGTTCGCTGTCCACCAGCCGCTTGCCGGCAATAATCCCGTGATTCTCGCCGAACACCACCAGCGCCTTGCTATCCAGCAGCTGGCCGAGCACCGCCTCGAGCCCGCCCTCGGCAAGGAAGCCCTTGATCGACAGGCGCGGGTCGCGCTGGCGTTCCATATCGTAACCCTGCGATACCCGCTTGGCGAGATCGGCGGTGCCGATGCGGGTCTTGCCGACCATGGCCGCGCGGTCTCCACCGGCAACGCCGCCAAAACCG
>CAIWFP010000320.1 GCA_903911985.1 uncultured Sphingomonadales bacterium | reverse complement strand
CGATCTCGTCTGGGCGATTCGCGCTATGTGGTGGAACCCAACGTCAAGGAGGGCAAGGGCGGCCTGCGCGATCTGCACACCCTCTACTGGATCGGCAAATACCTCCACAAGGTACACAGCGCCGCCGAGCTGGTGGATGTGGGCCTGCTGACAACAGAGGAATATCGCGCCTTCCGCCGTGCGGAGACCTTCTTCTGGGCAGTGCGCTGCCATCTGCACACCATCACCAACCGCGCCGAAGACCGCCTGACGTTCGATCTGCAGCGGCAGGTCGCCGCGCGGATGAACTTTTCCGACCGGCCGGGCAAAAGCGCCGTCGAACGCTTCATGCAATATTTCTTCCTGCAGGCCAAACAGGTGGGCAGCCTGACCGGCGTGTTTCTCGCCCAGCTGGAAGAGCAGAACGCCAAGAAGGCACGGCAGGGGCCCATCGCCAGCCTGCGCGCACGGCCCAAAATCCTTAAAGGCTATCGCGTCGCGGCAGGCCGCATTGCCGCACCCGGCGACGACTGGTTTGCGCAAAGCCCCATCCGCCTGCTCGAAATCTTCGTGCTGGCCGATACGCATGCGCTGGAAATTCACCCCGAGACCATGCGGCTGATCACCCGCGACGCAAAGCTCATCGATGCCTCGCTGCGCCGCGACCCGGCCGCCAATGCGCTGTTCATGGAATTGCTCACCAGCCGCCGCGATCCCGAAACCACCCTGCGCTGGCTGAACGAGGCGGGCGTCTTCGGTCGCTTCATTCCCGATTTCGGCCGGGTGAACGCGCAGATGCAGTTCGACATGTATCACCACTACACGGTGGACGAGCACACCATCCGCGCCATCGGCCTCGTCTCGCGCATCGAAAAGGGCGAGATGGGCGAGGATCATCCGCTGGCCAGCCTGCTGATCGACAAGATCCATTCGCGCCGCGCGCTCTACTGCGCGGTGCTGATGCACGATATCGCCAAGGGGCGCGGTGGTAGCCACTCCGTGCTGGGTGCCGCCATCGCGTTGAAGCTGTGCCCGCGCCTCGGGCTGGATGCCGACGAGACCCAGCTGGTCAGCTGGCTGGTGCGCGAGCATCTGATCATGAGCGACACCGCCTTCAAGCGCGATCTGGCCGATTGGAAAACCATCACCAATTTCGTCGCCGTGGTGGAAACGCTGGAGCGGCTGCGCCCGCTGTGCCTGCTGACCATCGTCGATATCCGCGCGGTGGGGCCGGGCGTGTGGAACGGGTGGAAGCGCCAGTTGCTGCACGAACTTTACAGTGCCGCCGAGGAACGCCTGCGGCTGGGCCATGTCGAGCACGGCCGGACCCACCGCGTCGCCGCCAAGAAGGCCGCGGTTGCCGAGCGGCTGGGCGCGCGCGCCGATCTCGTCGCGGCCTATGACAAGCTGTTGGGCGATGCCTACTGGATCGCCGAGCCCACCGATGTCATCGCGCTCAACCTCGTCCAGCTGGAGCGGGAGAAACCCCCGCAGCTGACCATCACCACCGAATATGACGCGGCCCGTGGCGCCACATTGGTCATGGTGATCGCCGCCGACCACCCGGGCCTGTTCTACCGCATCGCGGGCGGCATCAGTCTGGCGGGCGGCAACATCATCGACGCGCGCATCCACACCGCCCGCAATGGCACCGCGGTCGACAATTTTCTGGTGCAGGATCCGCTGGGCCGACCCTTCTCCGAACCGGTGCAGCTGGAGCGGCTGAAAAGCGCCATCGCCGACGCGCTGGCCAACCGTGTAAAGCTGGTTCCCCAGCTGGCCGCGCGCCCGCTGGCCCGCCCCCGCGCCGATGCCTTCGATGTGGCCCCGCGCGTCGAGTTCGACAACGATGCCTCCAACCGCTTTACCGTGATGGAAGTGGCCGCGCGCGACCGCCCGGCCCTGCTGAACCGGCTGGCGCGGGCCATGTTTGAATCGAGGCTTATCGTGCATTCGGCCCATATCGCCACCTATGGCGAGCGGGCGGTGGACACCTTCTACGTCACCGACCTGTTCGGCGAAAAGCTGGCCGGCGACCGGCGGCTGCGCGAGGTGGAAACCGCACTGCTCGCCGCAGCGGGCGAGGAGACGGCTGCAGTGGCGGCCTAAGCGGCGGCCTTGCCCAACCGCGCGACAGCCGCCTCGCACCCAATGAGCGGCAGCAGCGCGGCCATCTCGGGGCCGTGCGCAACGCCTGTCAGCGCGAGACGCAAGGGGAGGAACAGATCCTTGCCCTTGCGGCCGGTGGCGGCCTTCAGCATGGCCGTAAGCTGCTGCCAAGGCTCGGCAGACCAATCCAGCGCGGCGGCAGCCGTTACGGCCTGCGCCAGATAGGCGGCGGTTTCGGGATCGGATGGTGGCGCCTCCACCGGGCCGTGAATGACCTGCCACCACGCGGCGGCCTCCGCCAGGGTCGCGAGATTGGGCCGGATCGCCGCCCATGCCGCCTGCGTCATCCCTTCGGGCAATTGGCCCGCCACCCGCTCGAACGGCAGGTGATGCAGGATGGCACCGTTCAGGCGCGCCAGTTCGGTCTCATCGAAACGCGCGGGCGCCCGGCCAAAGCGGGCCAGATCGAAGCTCGTGGCCAGATCATCCACACTCAGCGCGGGCTCCACCGGATCGGAGGTGCCCAGCCGCGCCAGCAAGGCAATCAGCGCCTCGGGCTCGATGCCCGACTCGCGCAGTTCGGCCATACCCAGTGAGCCGAGTCGCTTCGACAGCTTGCCCTCGGCCCCCACCAGCAAGGCCTCGTGGGCAAAGGCGGGGGGCGTGGCGCCGAGCGCGGTGAACATCTGCACCTGTACGGCGGTGTTGGTGACATGATCCTCGCCGCGCAGCACCTGGGTCACGCCCATGTCGATATCATCGATGACCGAGGGCAGCATGTAGAGCCACGAGCCATCCGCCCGGCGAATAACCGGATCGGACATCTGGCTGGCCGCGAAATGCTGCGCGCCCCGGATGCCGTCGTTCCATTCAATGGCGCTGTCATGGTCCAGCTTGAAGCGCCAGTGCGGCGCCTCGCTGGCGGCGGCGCGGGCGGCGTGGTCGGCCTCGGTGAGGGCCATGCCTGCGCGGTCATAGATGGGCGGCAGGCCCCGTCCCAGCGCCACCTTGCGCTTCAGATCCAGCTCCTGCGCGGTTTCATAGCAGCGATAGACCCGGCCATCCGCCACCAGCCGGGCAAACTCGCGCTCATAGAGCTCAAAGCGGGCCGACTGCCGCTCCTCGCCATCGGGATGCAGCCCCAGCCATGCCAGATCGGCGCGAATCGCCTCAACATAGTCCTCGCGGCTGCGCGCGGCGTCGGTGTCGTCGATGCGCAGCAGGAACTTGCCGCCGGTGCCATCCAGCTGCGCCTTGCGGGCGATCAGCCAGTTATGCAGCGCGGTGCGGATGTTGCCGATGTGGAGCAGCCCGGTAGGGCTGGGGGCGAAGCGGGTTACGGTGGTCATGGGTGGGGCTATAGGAAGAGTGAGGGGAAAATGCGAGGGGCGAGGCCCCTCGCGCTCCCATTACTGCCTTGCTTAGCGCGCGATCCGCAATGTCGCGCCTTGCCGCACAACGCGGCTTTTAATGCCTGCGGCGCCGCGACGTTGCGCAGGGCTGACCAGACGCGCGACAGTGACAGTAATGGGAGCGCGAGGAGGTAACCCCCTCGCTTCTATCACTTCTGCAAAAACACCGCTCAACCCGTGCGAAACGCCTGCGTGATCGGATACCGCCGATCCCGCCCGAAGTTCCGGCTACCCAGCTTCACGCCCGGGGGGGCCTGGCGCCGCTTGTATTCAGCCAGATGCAGCAGCCGCTCGATGCGGGCGACGGT
>CAIWFP010000319.1 GCA_903911985.1 uncultured Sphingomonadales bacterium | reverse complement strand
GCGGCATCGCCGACCATGCCCTGCTGATCGATTGTCGCAGCCTCGCCGCGACACCTGTGCCCATCCCGGAAGACATGGCGATCCTCATCGTCCATTCCGGCGTGATACGCGGTCTGGTTGACGGGCACTATAACGAGCGCCGCGCCTCCTGCGAGGCGGCGGCGGCAAAACTGCGGGTGACGGCACTGCGCGACGCGGATCTGCCGATGCTGGAAAGCCACCAAGGTCTACTCTCGACGATCGAATTCGCCCGTGCCCGCCACGTCATTACGGAAAATGCCCGCACCCTCGAAGCGGCGGACGCGTTGCGGGCAGGTGATTTTGCCAAGCTCGGGAAACTGTTCGCGGCATCCCATGCCTCCATGCGGGATGATTTCGCCATCACCCTGCCGCCGATCGACGCGCTGGTGGCCGAACTGCGGGCGCTGATCGGTGACGAGGGCGGCGCACGGATGACCGGGGGCGGTTTTGGCGGCGCGGTGGTGGCGGTTCTGCCCAAACACCGCGCGGCCACGGTATTGGCAGGCCTCACCTATCGCACACCCGGCGGCGGCGCGCCGCTGGTGCTGGTGGAACAGGCCGGACCGGGCGCCGGTTTGGTTTGATATTTGGCGAAACATTCCAAACCGCGCAGAGCTTGCCTCAATTTCGGTTTGGCAAGGCCCGCTAGGCCCCAGAGCGAAACCCCCGCTGCTGAACAGCCACGATCAACAGCTTCAAATACGGCCTCATTCGTCCGACCACTGGTTACGACCCGCTCCACTTTTTAACGAGTTCTGCAATCGATTGTTGAACAATCGTGCATTCGGTCTTATGCATCACCCCAAGAGATTTTTGGGAGAAGCAAAAGTGTCAGGCTCCACGGCCTTGAAGGCAACGTCACGCTGGCTGGGCGAACATGTCGCCCGGATCAGGGCCGAGCCCGCCAATACCATCCCCCTTGTCCGTGCGGGCGATATGCAACCCATCGTGCCCGGCCTTGACCTGTGGGATCTATGGCCATTGCAGCTGGCCGATGGCTCCACAGCGCGGTTTGGTGGCCAGTATGCCGGCGGATGGAGCGTGTGGTTCGTCCTCTCCGCCCCCGCTCTGCCCGATCCCGAGGCGCGCCACGGCGTGGCCCGCATCCGGCTGATGACCGAACGCGATGGCCAGTGGCGCGATTGCGGCAACGCCCTGCCCGACGGTCTGAATCCCGGCAGCCGCGAATGGGCGGGCTCGGCGCTTTATTGGCCCGACAACGGCCCCAATTCCGGCGAAGTCGTCCTGTTCTACACCGTTGCGGGCTATCGCGACGAATCCAGCGCCAGCTTCGCCCAGCGCCTGTTCCAGACCCACGGCACGCTGGAAATCGACCCCGACAGCGGCGCGGCCCGCATCATCGGCTGGTCGTACCCCCGCGAATCCCTTGCCGCCGACGACCGCCGCTACATGCGCGTCAGCCAGGAAAACAGCACGCCCGGCTTCATCAAGGGCTTTCGCGACCCTGCCCATTTTCACGACCCCGCGGATGGCAGCACCTATCTCCTGTTCACCGCCTCGCTGGCGCAATCAAGCAGCGCGTGGAACGGCTGCGTTGGCATTGCCCGCGCCGCCGATGCCACACTGGAGCGCTGGGACGCGCTGGATCCCCTCGTCAGCACGGATGGGCTCAACAACGAGGCCGAGCGGCCGCACATCATCCTGCGCGCTGGCTATTACTACCTGTTCTGGTCCACCCAGCGCAAAGTCTTCGCGCCGGACGGGCCGAGCGGGCCGAATGGACTCTACGCCATGGTTGCCAGATCGATGGATGGCCCGTGGGTTCCAGTGAATGGTACCGGGCTGGTCGCCGCCAACCCCGATGCCGCCGCCTACCAGACCTATAGCTGGTGGGTGGATGACGATCTCGCGGTATGGGGCTTTATCGACTATCCACAGGTCGCCGCCGGTGAGCGGCAGGATGACGCCGGCTGGCGCCGCGCCCATTTTGGTGGCACACCCGCGCCGCGCTTCCACCTTCATCTCGCTGGCGAGACAGCACTGGTTGCTCAAAGCAGCATCGCGGAACAGGGCTGATCCATGACACAGGCCGGACATTACGGACTGATCGAGGCAGGCGGCACCAAGTTCGTTCTCGGCATTGCCAAATGCGAACCCTCTGGCCCCTCTCCCGATGCCGCGCGAGAGGCAATAGTCGCACGGCACACCATTGCCACCACCACCCCGGCTGAAACGCTGGGAGGGGCGGTCAGCTGGCTGCGAACCGAGGCTGCCCGGCTAGGCATTTCCTATTCAGCCATCGGCATCGGCTCCTTTGGCCCGCTGGACCTGTCGCCCACCTCGCCGACATGGGGCAAAATCACCCGCACGCCGAAACCCTTCTGGGCCAACACCGATCTGGTCACCCCCTTCGCCAAGGCCTTTGCCTGCCGGGTTGGCGTCGATACCGACGTTAACGGCGCGGCGCTTGCCGAAGCGCGCTGGGGCGCCGGGGCCAGCCTTTCCGGTAATGCCTCGCTGCTCTATCTCACCGTCGGCACCGGCATCGGTGGCGGCTTTGCGCGAGACGGCAGGCTTCTCCAAGGCCTGTCCCATCCGGAGATGGGGCACATCTTCATGCCCCGCCACCCCGAAGACCTCGCCTTTCCCGGCATCTGCCCGTTTCACGGCGCCTGTCTGGAAGGGCTGGCGGCAGGCCCCGCGATCATCGCCCGCTGGGGCAAGTCGCTGTCCGACCTGTTGGCCGATCTGCCGGCCGATCTGCCCGCCGATCTGCCCGCCGATCATCCGGCGCAGCGCATCATCGCATGGTATCTCGCCCATGCCATCGTCAGCTTTCAGGCGGTCATGGAGCCGGCCCGGATCGTTCTGGGCGGCGGAGTAATGGCAACGCCCGGCCTTCTGGAACAGATACGCGCACAGGCCGTGGCGGCGGGCAAGGGCTATTTCGTCGGCGACCCAAATGAAGTTATCGTTGCACCCGGCCTCGGCCCGGATTCCGGCCTGCTGGGCGCCCTGGCACTGGCTCTGGCAGCTGAACCCTAGCTCGACGAGCGCACCACCAGCTCGGGCGCCATAACCACCGAGGCGGTATCCTCGCCGGATATGCGGCGCAGCAGCATGTCGACCAGATGCCCCGCGCCCTGCGTCAGGTCCTGCCGGATGGTCGATAGGCGCGGCACCGTATGCTCGCCCATTTCCAGCCCGTCATAGCCGATTACCCGCATGTCGCCGGGCACGGAAAGCCCCATATCGGCCAGCACCCGCATGGCGCTCATGGCAATCACGTCGGAGGCCGCGAAGATCCCCTGCGGGCGCGGGTCTGTCGCGGCGAGGAACCGGGCGATATCGGGAAGCGCCGCCTCGGGCATCAGATGCGCCGGCACCACCGTCAGCCGGTCTTCCAGCCCATGGCGGGCCATGGCGTCGCGACAGCCCTCAAGCCGCTCGCTGATTTCAATAGCCCGTGGGTCGCCCAGGAAGGCGATGCGCTGTGCCCCCTGCGCCAGCAGATGGCTGACCGCCAGATCGCCACCCTTGCGGTTGTCGGACCCGACAGAACAATGCACCTGCCCCTCAACATGGGCACCCCAGGCCACCAGCGGGCGATACCGCGCCGCCACCCGGTCCAGCACCGCGGACTGGTCCGACTGGCCGATAATGATAACGCCATCCACCCGGCCGGAATCGACATAGCGGTCAAGCCAGCCGCCATCGGTGGGGATCACCCGGCTAAGCAGCAGGTCATAACCCCGCTCGGTCAGCGCATCGGCGATAAGGCCAAGCATGGTGATGAAGAATGGGTCGGAAATATGCTGGCCGGTCTCGTGCCCGACGGGGATCAACACGCCGATCGCGCCGGTGCGCTGGATCCGCAAATTGCGGGCCATAATGTTGGGCCGAAAGTCATATTCCTTGGCCAGCGCCTGAATGCGGGTCCGGGTTTTTTCGCTGATCAAAGGCGAATCGGCCAACGCGCGTGAAACCGTGCCGGTGGAGACCCCGGCGATATCCGCCAGTTCCTTAATGTTCCTGATTTTGGTCATAAGGCGTCGCGCATGGTTCCTGCCTGTGCGGAAGCCAAGAGCTTTCCCGCGTGCGGCTTGAAATTGCAAGGCAATCTTTCCAACCAATAGCCTCATCGCCATTTCTTGCCGCCAGCACCAGCCCGCAGACGCGTAGTTAGGTGCGATCCGGCCAATTTGGCTTATCAAACCGCATCCATGCGCTATGATGCAATCAATTGCATTGCCCCAAATGCCAAAACAGACCGCCAAACCGATGCGGAGAGGATCCATGGATAAACCACCACTTAGCCGCCTTAAAATGCTGGACATGTCGGTTGCCAATATGGGCAGCGGCGTCGCCTTCGCGTTGGTCCAGGGCAATATGGCCCGCATCTTCCAGACGCTGGGGGCCGATCTTGACCGCCTGCCCATCCTGATGATCGCCGGCCCCGTCACCGGCCTGCTGGTGCAGCCGCTGGTCGGCCATTTCAGTGATTCCACCTGGCTGCGGCTGGGCCCCCTTTCCGGCCGTCGCCGTCCCTATTTCATGGTGGGCGCACTGGCGGCGGCGGCACTGGCGGGCATGAGTTTTGCCTCCTCGCTGATTGTCGCGGTCAGCTGCTATTGGCTGCTGGATATTGCCCTGAACGTTGTGATCGAGCCGTTCCGCGCCTTCGTGGGCGATATGGTGCCCGCCGCGCAGCGCGCCCAGGGTCTGGCCATCAACGCCGGGCTTGGCTGCATTGGTGCGGTTGTGGGATTCATGCTGCCGTTTTTGCTGGCTCATCTGCATATCGCCAACCACGCGGCACACGGCGATGTCCCCGCCTCGGTGCGCCTTGCACTGCTGCTTGCGGGTGGAATTCTGCTGGCCGGCGTCGGCTGGACAGTGTGGCGCATCCGCGAATTCAGCCCCGAGGAACAGGCGCGCTTCGCAGGGCACGTCGAGGCAAACGAGCCCCCACACACCCGTTGCGCCATGGCGCAAATCGCGTTTGATCTGCGGCATATGCCCCAAAGCATGCGGCGGCTGGCGGTGATCCACTTCTTTACCTGGTTCGCGCTGTTCATCATGTGGCCGTTCATGACGCCGGTGGTCACACAATATGCCTTCCACGCCACAGACCCAGCCTCGGCGGCCTACAATCGCGGCGCGGATTTTGTCGGGCTGCTTTATGCGGCCTTCAACGTGACGACCGCGATATTCGGCGTCTTGGCACTGCCCGCGATCGCGCGCAGATTCGGCACCGGCCGCACCCACGCCCTATGCCTTGGCGTGGGCGTTGCTGTCCCCCGTCAGCACCAATGGCACAGATTTGAGGTTGTGATTTAAGGAGGGTTGGGGCT
>CAIWFP010000318.1 GCA_903911985.1 uncultured Sphingomonadales bacterium | reverse complement strand
CCGCGGTCCATGCCGAGGGCGGCGCGATCGTGCCGCAAGTGTGGCATACCGGCCTCGCACGGCGCCGCAGCCACACCGCCAATCCCGAAGCGCCCAACATGTCGGCCTCGGCCCTTACCGAGGATGATTTGACCCGGGACGCCGCCGATGCCCTCGCCCCGGCCCCCGGCAACCCGCGCCGCCCCGCCGAGCCGATGACCATCGCCGATATCGAGGCGGTGATCGCCGCCTTTGCCCAGGGCGCGGCGGATGCCAAGGCCATCGGCTGCGATGGCGTCGCGATCCATGGGGCCCATGGCTATCTTATCGACCAGTTCTTCTGGGACCGCGCCAACCGCCGCACCGACAGCTACGGCGGCTCACCGGCCAACCGCATCCGCTTCGCCACCGAAATCGTCCAGGCCGTGCGCGCGGCGGTAGGGTCCGATTTCGCCATCATGTTCCGCTTTTCCCAGTGGAAGAGCCAGGACTATACGGCCAAACTCGCCACTACCCCTACTGCGCTTGCCGAAATCCTCGAACCGCTGGCCGATGCCGGCGTCGATGTCTTCGATGCCTCCACCCGGCGCTTCTGGGAGCCCGAATTCGACGGCAGCCCGCTCAACCTTGCCGGCTGGGCCAAGAAGCTGACCGGCAAGGCGGCGATGACCGTCGGCTCGATCGGGCTGGACGGCGAATTTCTCGTGAATGGCGGCCCGGCCTCGGCCGGCGCCTCGGTCGCCCGCCTCGGCCAGTTGGCCGGGATGCTCGCCCGTGGCGATTTCGATCTGGCCGGTGTCGGCCGCGCGCTCATCGCCAACGCCGATTGGGCCGATCTGGTGGCCACCGGCCATTTCGAGGGCTTGCGCCGTTACGATGCCTCGGCCCATGTCAAAACGCTGGAACAGGTGGCAACGCCCGCCTGACCCACGCCTGTAACGCCCACCCGAAGGTCCGGAGCGCCCCGCGCTCCGCCAACCCGATTTGCCAAGCAGAGAGCACCCGATGACCGCCCCCATTACCCCGCAGGACCGCCCGGAACTGCGCCTTGAAACCTATCCGCACCACTTCATCCTCGAAACCCGCTCGACCGACGCGACAAATTGGGATGGGCATATCCCCAATGGCCAGATCGCCAAATATGCCGACGAGGGCAGGCTGGGCATGCACAAAATCATCATGGGTGACGGCGAGCCGCGCATTTTCCAGCTTGTCGAAGCCCGCTTCCAGTTCTTCCACGAGCTGCGATTTCCCGGCCCGGTGACGATCGGCTACGGCATCATCGGCATCGGCAATTCCTCGCTGCGGCAGGTCGCAGGCTTCTTTCGCGATGGCCGCTGCCACGTTCTGGCCCATTTCGCGCTGGTCAAGGTGCTGGACGGCAAAAGCGCGCCACTGACCGCGGATGAACGGCTGCGCGCAGCTCCCTTCCTCATCCCGTCGCCGGTCTGATCTGGCGCATGGCATCCATAGATGCATGCCGCCCAAACGATGCGGCAACCGCATAATCGTCGTTCCGTTCCCGATCACCACAGCCATCAGGCAAAGTTCACGGAAATAATTGAATTCTTTGCCACGGCACGCGACTTGCCGTCGCGGTTTTTTGAGCTTGCGCCACGATTGGCAGTATGTCACCGCCATAACCGCCCATACGGCGACGGTGCCACCACACATCTGGATCTACAGTGTCGAGATTGACCATATTCGCCAAGGGCAATTTGGATGTCCGCGACACATTGCATTCGCAAAGGCTGGGCAACCAGCTGGCATGGAATGGCATAAACGAGATCCTCAAGGCGCGGAGCCCCGCCTGCCGCGCCAGGGTTCAGCACGAGACCTGGACACGCTCGGATGCCTTGCTGGCCGCGAACGGAACCATTCCGGAAGAGCTGCTGGCCAGAAACCTGCCGCTTGGATCTCACTCGCTTGCCAGCCAGTTTGGCACGGATTTGTTCAAGGCAGATCCGGATGTCTTCATCCTGTCGATCCAGCCTGATGTGAGCTTTGCCCTGCTGCGCCACCGCCGTGACGGCTATCTGTTCGAACCGGATGGCTGGTCCGCATGGGAGGCCAATGATCAGGCGTGGCTCCGGGAATCCTTCGTCGGGGATGGTTTTCTTGGCCACGCGGAATCGATGGCGACCCTGACCGCCATCATCGCCCGTCTGCGCGAAAACAGCACCGCGCCGATCCTCATCTACAACATGTCCAGCTTCGTGCCGGGCGAGCAGACCCATGACCATAGCGGCCTCGATGATCTGCTTTCCACACGGATATTGCGCTTCAACCTTGCCTTGATCGAACTATCCCAACAAACGGGCATTTCGATCATCGACGTTGATCGTGTACTGGCACGAGCGGGGGTGGAGCGGATGAAATATGACGCCACCCACCTGACAGCCGAGGGGTGCGCAATTGTTGCCAAAGAGGTGGTGCGCGTTCTCGATGACCTTGGCTGCCTGCCGCAGGACGAGAATGCGGGATGAGCATCTCGGTGGTCATCCGCAGCAAGGACGAGGCCGATAGGCTCCGCCTGACACTGGCCTCGCTTATGCGGCAGGAGGTGCCTTGCGAGGTGGTCGTGGTCGACGACGGCTCAAGTGATCACACGCAGGCCGTAATCGCCGAGGCCGCGCCATCGCTCCAGATCACGGCCCTGCGTCACGCGGTGGCGCAAGGCCGTGCGGGTGCCTCCAACGCCGGGGCGCGGGCGGCGAGTGGGGACCTGTTGCTGTTTCTCGATGGTGATACCCTCGCCCACCCCGAATTGTTGCGCCACCATCTCGCCGCCCACGCCAAACAGCCGGGCATGATCGGTCGTGGCGAGCATTTCCACCTGCGCTGCACCCGCCTGTTTCGCGATCCGGAGACAGGCACGCCGATGCCCGGCGAAGCGGATCGCGTCGCGCGCCTCTCAACCACCGAGCTTCAGCGCCTGCTGGTCACCCGCGCCCAGGTTCTGGACGATTTTTCCGCCATCGACCGCCGGGCGGAGCCGGGCATCTATCCCGGCACCGGGCCCCGCCTGCTACAGGAGATCGAATTGACCGCGCTGCGGGAAAATCCCGAATGCGCAGTGCTGTGGGCCGCCGCTTGCGGGGCCAACATGTCGGTCACCCGCGAGGCATTTCTGGATGTCGGCGGTTTCAACGAGGCGATCGACTGCAACGAGCACCGCGAACTCGCCCTGCGGCTATGCCTTTCCGGGCAGCGCATGGGCCTTGTCGAAAATGCCCGCAGCTATCACCAGACGCACCGTTCGGGATGGCGCGACCCCCTTCGGGAAACCGGATGGGAAGCGGTGTTTCACGCCGCCCACCCCCTGCCGGAAGTCGCCCTGTTGCCGGTGTTATGGGCCAGCATCGCGCCGCACAGCCCTCTGGCCGAAGCGGAGCGCATTCTCTCTCTGCCTGCACTGGAGGCGGCGGCAGTCGGCACCAGCCCCGCACAGCGCAATGCAATCCGCGACCGGCTTGGCCTGCCGACGCTGGCAACACCATGACCGAGCCCGCCCCTATCAATCTGCAAATTCAGACCGCCGACTGTGAAAGAGCCAGCGTAATCACCTGCGCGAGATTTCTGACCAATATCCTGACTCAGGTCTCGGGCGACGACGGATGGACACTCAACCTGCGCTTCCAGCCGGCGGACGAGGCGCTGGTCGCCGCCCCTGACGCAACGGCCATCATCCTGTCGCTGCTCCCGGAAACCGCCCGGCAAGACGAATCTATCGCCGCCACCCATGCGCGCTGGCGCGCAAAAATCGAGCCACTTCTGGCATCTGGCCTCCCCATCTTTGTGATCACAATATTCCGCCATGTGCGCGACAGGGCCAGAGACGGGGGGCCAAACCCCCTGCTCGAACGCATCCGCCGCCTCAACCGCATGGCCGCCGACCTGTCGCATGAACTGGGCGTCAGCGTCATCGATATCGACCGGGCCTGCGCCCATATCGGGGCCAGAACCATGAACACCGACTGGCAACTGGGCGGAGAGCTGGCCGCCCGTGTCGCCGGACACACCATGGCCAAAAGCCTGATTTCCCTCGGACTGGATGATGCGATCGACCCCGCGATACAGGAGAAGGTCTCCAAGGTTCTCCACGCGCTCGTCATGACAAACCAATGGCCTCACACTCTGGCGTTGCCGCAAAGCCGCGTAGCGGCCGGAGCCTGACCATGCCAAACCCGGACAGCGACATCTTCAGGCCGCTACGCGCCATGATGCTCATCCGTGCCTTCGAAAAGGCGCTGGTTTCAAGAGCTGATCATGGCTTTCAACTACTCTCCTCGGGTGAAGAGGCTGTCGCTGTCGGCCTGTGCGATGCGATGGGACCAGATGATCAGCTGCTCAGCAGCGGACGGTCAATCGGCCCGGCACTGGCACGCGGCATCACCGCGGATCAGGTGATGGCGGAACTTCTGGGCAAGGCGACCGGGCCAAACCGCGGCAAGGGTGGACGCGGCCACATCGCCCAGCCGGATATCGGCTTTTTCGGCGCCCATGCCGTGGTCGGGGGCAATTTGACCATCGCGGCGGGCGTGGCGCTGGCGATGAAGGTGGAGCAACGCCCCGGCGTGGTGGTGTGCCTGTTTGGCGATGGTGCCTGCGGATCAGGCGCCCTGCACGAAACACTGAACATCGCCGCAATCTGGCAGCTGCCGCTGGTGCTCGTCTGCAACAACAACCAGTTGTCGGTTTCCACAGCGCGCGGGACGGCGCTGGCACCGGCCAGACTGTCCGATCTGGCCATTCCTTTCGGCCTGCCCGGGGCGACTGTGGACGGCATGGATGTTGTGGCGGTGCGCGACGCGGCGAGGGAATTCATCGAAGCCGCGCGCCGGGGCAAGGGTCCGGCCATGCTGGAATGCCTGTCGGAACGGTTCTTCAGCCACTCCACCGCCACGCGCGACACCCGCAGCGCGGCGGAACTTTCCGAGATTCATGCGCGTTGCCCGATCGAACGGTTGGCCCATGGCCTGTCCCCCGCCATCCGCGCCGCGCTTCAGGCGGAGGTGGATGCCGAGGTTGCCGCCGCGCTGACCAAAGCGGACAACGCCCCCTGGCCGGACCTTGCGGAAGCGCTCAGCGATGTCCTCTGAGCCGCCCAAAACCAGCCGCAAACTGTTCTTTCGCGAAGCCATCACCCGCGCGCTGACCGAGGAAATGGCCAACAACCCCAAGGTCATTCTACTCGGTCAGGACATTGGTAAATTTGGCGGGTCCTACAAGGAATTCGTCGGCCTGATCGACCGTTTCGGCAGCACCCGCGTGCTGGACACGCCCGTGGCCGAGGCCGCCATGGTCGGGCTTGGCGTCGGTGCCGCGGCGGCAGGCCTGCACCCGCTCGTCAGCATAACCTACATGGATTTCCTGATGCTGGGTCTCGACCCGCTGGTCAATTACGCCGCGAAGGCGCGGTTCAAGACCGGCGGGCAGATTACCGTGCCGCTAGTGGTCAAAACCACGGCGGGCGCCAAGGGTCAGGGTGTTGTTCACTCGCAATGCATCGAGGCCTGGCTGATGGCGGTGCCGGGGCTGAAGGTGGTGGCGCCCTCCACGGCGGCGGATGCCTATGGCCTGATGAAGGCGGCTCTGCGCGATCCGGGGCCGGTGGTCTATGTCGATCACAAACGCCTGTTCGCCACCACGGGCGAGGTGCCGCTGGCAGAGACCATCATACCCATCGGTCAGGCCGCGATCCGGCGCACTGGCGACGACGTCACCATCGTCGCCCACTCATGGATGGTGCGAATTGCGCTTGAGGCCGCCGAGCGGCTCCAAACCGAGGGAATAGGCTGCGACGTGATAGACCTGCGCAGCCTTGCCCCGCTGGACATGGCCACCATCACCCAATCGGTGGCGCGGACCGGTGCGATGGTCACCGTGGAGGAAGGGCAACTGACTTGCGGCGTGGGCACCGAGATCGCCTTCCAACTGCGCGAACACCTCGAAAATGCCCGGATCGCGCGGGTGGGAGCACTACCCGCCCCCGTCTCATCCAACCCGCTGCTGGAAGCCGCTTGCATTCCCGATGCCGATCGTGTCATCGGCGCAATACGCAAGCTGCTGGGATCAAACTCGGCATAATTATAAGGCTTTTAGCATGATCTATGCGCTGACTGTCCCGGGCGCGATCGAGGACGTAAATGAGGTGCGCGTGCTGGAATGGCATGGGCAACCCGGTCATCTGTTCGCGGCAGGCGAACTGGTCGTGGAGCTGGAAACCCACAAGGCTCTGGTGGAAGTGCGCGCTGGCCATGCCGGAGTGCTGCGTCAGATCCTGACGCCCGAAGGCGACTGGCAGGCCGTCGGCTCCGCGCTTGCGATACTCAGCGACGAGCCATCCGAGCCCCTGCCTGAAAGCGCCGGGGATCTGGCCGCGATGGCGGTTGAATTCGAGATAAACTAAACCTTCGCCCTAACGGCTAGGCCCTATCGGCTAGGCGCGATGCCTGCGCCTGCGCACAAAGCCCGGAACGCCTCGCGCGTCGAGAATGCGCAAGACCTCCGCGCGAATTTCGGCCTGCATCGGCCCACTTTGATGCACATCGACATGCAGATGCGCCCTTGCCCCGAATTCGGCGGCGATCGCGTCGATATCGACCACGGCGATATCGCGTTCGCGCGCCAGATCATAAAGCATGAGGTTCAGGTCCTTGGCGTTCACGGTCATCAGTGTCGCGCCCAGGGGAGCATCGAATCCGGCGTAATTTTGCACATCCTCGGCCTCTGAGGTGGACATGCGGTTACAGATGAGGATCTGCGTTTCCGGTGCCCGTTCCCGGATCAAATCGATCAGTGCCCGGTAATCACTCTGGATATCGGCGACTGATCGTTGCGCTAATTCGAAATTGGCGGCGAACCATTGGGAAACCGCCTTACCCAATTCCACCATCCGCCAGCCATGTATCCAAATGGAATAGCCCAGCTTGCGATGCCGCAACAGGTGCATGGGCTCAGCGTTCAGCGACAGGATCACCGCATTGGCGGGTCCGGCCTCCAGCAATCCCGATCGGGAAAGTATCGGGTAGCTATCCGTGATCGGCGATCGCTGGAGCCCCATCAGGAATGCCCCGGCGAACAGCCAGTCCTGAGCTGCGGGCTGAACTTCACCGTTCACCAAAGCAGCGGTAAAATCCTGAGCGATTTCCTGAAATTGCGCCGGCGTGCGGATTATCTGCTCGGCCAGAAAGCGCGCACTGGGAACCAGCGGTGGATCGGGCATGAAAACGACATGCGCCGACCCCTCGATAGCCTCGAATATCTCCAGAAAGGCCGATCGCTCACCCTTTATCACCCCGTCCAGCTCACACGTGCCCAGGCTCAACAAGGTGCCCATCGGCCCATCACCCTGCACCCGCCATCCCCGGCTGCGGTCGTACCATCCGGTCATCATCCCGGAGCGAACCTCGGCAAGCTCGGTCGTCCGTCGCCCGGCAAGCATCAGGAGTTGCACCTCGGCAGCTTCTGCCGTTGCCCCGGCCGGTGATGCCACATCGATGTGGCCGATGACGAAATCCTCGAACCACTTGAACATGTTGAGCTGATCGAAGAAGCCGCCTCTGGTGGCGCCGGAGGCATGGTGGAGGCGGCCAGAAACCGGTGTTGAGATTGCCACCTGAAAATCGCGCCGCTCATCGGAAAACGGCCCCGGCGTCGCGGATTTACCTTTGGGCGACCAGACATCGATGCTGCAATAGGCAACAACCTCTCCGGCATGACAGATCTGGCCATCCTCGCGAAGCCAGCGCAAACCCGATCGAACGACGGTGCGACCGGGGATTTCCAACGTGCCAAGGCGTAGCGGAACCTGCATGGGTGTCAGAATTGCGGCCATGCCTGCCGGCCCATGATGCCAGCGATGGAAACGCGAATTTCGCGCGCCGGGGCACTGTCCAGTTCCTCGTCGGGCTCGGTGCTGAACAAGGCCAGACTGGCGCCGACCTCCGGTTCCCCGCCAACCGCCACATCCAACCGCCGCAACCATACCCTGTCGCGCCCGATAAGCCGGTAATAGCTGATCGGCGGGCAATCATGTGGCGCCATCGCGCTAAGATCGATCGTCACATCCATGAGTTTGCCGCCGATGGTGATGGCATCCCCCACTTTCGGATAGACCACATCGATGATGGCTGTGCTCATGTAGGGATTGAACCGGGGCAATATCAAATTCAGCAACAACGGCCATCTCCGGGCAAACATCTGAGCCCGGCCGGATATCGCCCGCCGATCCCGTGGGGTCAAGCGCCTAACAAGGAAGGGGTTCCAATCCGTTACGCGGATGGCCATGATGCGGCATGGATAAATTCCCAGCCTGGAGCGAAGACGCCCGCCGAATGGTCGAAGAGCGGTTAATCCTCGGCGAGCTTGTGCTGCACGGATGGCCCCACGAATGGCGGCATGGCGACAGGGCAAGGGCCGAGAGCGAAGCACTGGCCGCGCTAAACCGGCTGATTGCCCTGGGTCTGCCCCATAGGCGGACAGCGCAAGGCCAGCGACTGTTCGACCCCGTCGAGGTGTCGAATTTTCTGGACTCGGCCGGCTTGAACCGGAGCGATCCCATCTGGCTCCAAAATTACCTTCCCGCACAGCGTCGGCTGATATTCGACACGCACAATTTGCCCGCTGGTGAAGCCCCCCCGCCCTCTCCCCTAACATTGGGCGACCGGCGCTATCGGGTAACCCTGCAGCGCCGGTTCAACCTTGCCGGCCTGCGCCCGGACAAGCGCGTAAGGCTGAACCTGCCCGTGCCTCGGGAGGGTGCCGAGCTGGACAATCTCCAGATCGAATTTCTGCCGCCGGATCACGGCAACTTCGACACGCGCTCGGCACCGGGGCGTCTGGAGATCCTCGCCGACATCCCTCCGGAACAGGAAATATCCGCAGGGATGCGGGCGACATTTACCGCCCGGCCCAGCCCGTCACCCGGTTCGCCCGCGATATTGAGTGCGCAAGACGCCGAACTCTACACCCGCCCCATCGAGGGTCTGATAAGGGTCACCGAGAGGATCCGTGCGCTCGCCGACCGGCTGGCGGGCAACGAAATGGACCCTTCCAGAACGATCAGGCGATTCTGGGATTTCATCATGAGCGAACTGTACATCGATGCGATTCACCATGACCTGCTCGCGCCAACAGCGCCGCTGGACACAGCACTCGACCGGGCAATAGTGAACTGCATTGTGGGATCGGCCCTCGCTGTCGGCCTTTGCCGCGCACGCGGGATCCCCGCACGCATCGTCACCGGCTATGTCCTGAACATCTGTGCCCCCGGCTATCACAGTTGGTTCGAGGTCTGGGTGGCGGGCTCTGGCTGGCTGTCATTCGATCTGCTGGGCTGGGACCTGACCACGGATCACAACCAGCCCAACGCTTGGCGGGATTACTATTTCGGCCAGGTCGAACACCGCATGGTGGTAGAGCGCCCCCCCCGAATCTTCGTCGGCAGCAGCGATGTCCGCCTGCCTGCCCGCTGGCACATATTGAACCGCCTTCACGGCGCGGGAACCATGATCGAATTCCGCTCGATGGACAGCGGCGAGCTGATCTACAGTGAACACATCACGGTCGAATGGCTGGACAGACCGGATATGACGATCACCCCCGGCGCGTTCGACGCAAGCTCAGCCCAGCCCGAGATCGAGCAGGGCCTGCCGGGCGCCAATTAGCCAGTCCTCCGGTGTAAAATCGGACGAAAAGGCGTCATAGAGAAGCGCGCCGTCATTGGGCAATTTCCGGAACTCATAGGGTTTGGCGACACGGAATCGTTCGCTATCCAGATTGAAGCCCCGAATCGTGCCTCTTTGCGATCGATAGGCTTTCAACGCCCGGTTCTTTCGTTTTCTCTGCTCCAGCGAAAGCGCGACGATCACACCCTCCTCACCATCGCAAAACCGCTGCGTCGCCACGCCATCAGGCCCGAGGTGATAGAGGGGAAATTCGAAAATCGTCAGTGGCGTCGG
>CAIWFP010000317.1 GCA_903911985.1 uncultured Sphingomonadales bacterium | reverse complement strand
TCGCGTCGGATATGCTGTTCGCGCGTCGATAAGGTCAGCACGAAACCACGCCGTCCGTCGGCGTCGACCGTCTCGCCGGCGAGCCTTCCGGGCATCTGGCGGACGAATTTCTCGCGGCAACCGAACAGGCCGAGATAGGGCCCGCCGAAATTGAGGCCGACGCCGATCGACTGGCCCTCGCCCACGACGATATCGGCGCCCAGCGCACCCGGCGCCTCCAGCAATCCCAGCATCACCGGATCGGTCACCACCGCCACGAGCAGGGCGCCCTTGGCATGAGCGGCCTCGGCAATGCTGGCCAGATCGGGGATGCGGCCGAAGAGATCGGGATATTGCACCACCACGCAGGCGGTTTCATCATTCAGCGCGGCGATCACTGCCGCATCGTCGGCCTGCGGGCTCAGCACCGGAGCCAGCACCTCCAGCGCGTCGCCGGCAAAGCGGGCCATGGTGGCGGCAGTGGAGACATAATGCGGATGCAACCCGCCCGACAGCACCGCCCGGCCCCGCTTGGTGATGCGGCAAGCCATGGCGATCGCCTCCCAACAGGCGGTGGAGCCATCATACATGCTGGCATTGGCGATATCGGTGCCAAACAGCCGCGCCACCTGCGTCTGAAACTCGAACAGCACCTGCAGCGTGCCTTGCGCGATTTCCGGCTGGTATGGCGTATAGGCGGTGAGAAACTCGCCGCGTTGAATCAGGTGATCCACCGAAGCCGGGATGTGGTGGCGATAGGCCCCGGCGCCCAGAAAGAACGGCACCTCGCCCGCCACCAGATTGCGCGAGGCGTGGCGCTTCATGTGCCGCTCCACCGCCATCTCGCTGGCATGGTGGGGCAAGCCCACAATCGGCCCGGCCAGCAAAGCTCCGGCCGGCACATCGGCGAACAGCGCATCCACGGATGGCGCCCCGATAACACCCAGCATCGCGCGCCGGTCATCGGCGGTGAGCGGCAGATAACGCATCGGCTTACAGCCCCTTGATGTATTCAGCGTAGGCAGCAGTGTCCATCAGGCCGGACAGCTCACCCGCATCGGACAGCGTCAGGCGGAACAGCCAGCCGCCCACCTCGGCATCGGTGTTGACCAGCTCGGGCTCGCCCTCCAGCGCGGCGTTCACGGCAGATACCGTGCCGGCCACCGGGGCATAGACATCGGCGGCGGCCTTCACCGAATCCACCACAGCGGCGGTATCGCCACGGGCCAGCACCTTGCCCACTTCGGGCGCTTCCACATAGGTGATGTCGCCCAGCTGGCCTTGCGCGTAATCTGTGATGCCGATGGTGCCCGTGTCACCTTCAACGTCGACCCATTCGTGATCCTTGGTGAAATAGCGGCTCATGACTGGGCTCCTTTGGGAAGGTTGCGGTGATAGTGGTGGGGGACGAAGGGCAGATCCACGACAGTGGTGGCTAGCAGCTTGCCGCGCACGTTAATGGCGAGGGCGGTGCCGGGCGCCGCACTGGCGGTGGCCACCTGCCCCATGGCGATGGGGCGTTGCAGGCTGGGCGAAAAGCCACCCGACGTGACGACGCCCACAACCATGTCGCCATCGAGGATTTCGGCGCCCTCACGCGCGGCCATGCGGCCCTCAATGGCAAGGCCGACGCGGCGGGTTGCCACCCCCTCGCCCAGCAGCGCCAGCACGCGCTGCGCCCCGGGGAAACCGCCTTCCGCCCGGCGGCGTTTGGAAATGGCAAAGCCCAGCCCGGCACTTACCGGGTCGCCAGCCTCGGTCATATCGTGGCCATAGAGCGGCAGCCCCGCCTCCAGCCGCAGAGAATCCCGCGCGCCAAGGCCGATGGCCTTCACCGAAGGGTGGGCGCAAAGCGCGTCGGCCAACGCCGCCACATCCTCAGCCCCCACCGAAATTTCGAAGCCATCCTCCCCGGTATAGCCCGTGCGGCTGATGCCCAGCGGGCGGGCAGATTCATCTGCTGGCGAACGGGGCCACCAATAGGGCGCCGCCTGCATGAAGCTCAGCTCCTCCACCGGCGGAAAGCCCTCTCCGGCAGGCTCAAGGCCCAGCGAGGCCAGCACCGCCGCAGCCTTCGGCCCCTGCAGCGCCAGCAAAGCGTGCTCATCCAAATGGTTGAGGGTAATTTCGTCGGGCAGGTTCTCGCACAGATGGGCGATATCGTCCCACTTGGTCGCCCCATTCACCACGAGGTAAAAGCGGTCGCCCCGGTTGGTCACCATCAGATCATCCAGAATGCCCCCGTCCTCTGCCAACAGCAGTGAATAGCGCACCCGGCCCGGCTTCAGCGCGGCCAGATCAGCGGGCAGCAAGGCCTCCAGCGCCTTCGCGGCCGCCTCCATGTCGCCATCCGGCCCGGAGACCTCCAGCTGCCCCATATGGCTCACATCGAACAGGCCGGCGCTCTCGCGCGTCCACAGATGCTCGGCGATGATGCCCTCATACTGCACCGGCATGGCATAGCCGGCGAACTCGACCATGCGGCCACCCTTTGCCCGGTGCCACGCATCCAGCGGCAACAGCATCGGGCCCTCGGGCACGTCCGGGTCGTTCTCGTAATTCTGTTCGATATCGCTCACGAATCCGCGCTCCCGCTCAAAAGTGCACCAACAATGGCGCCCCCTCTGTCGCGGAAACCTGAGAGCTTCCCCCGGGCGTCTCGCGGCCAAAGACAGCCACGCCCATACCCGGGCTTCCCCCTTCGGCGGCCCCAACCCCTTGCGAAAAACCGCAAGCGGCAGAGACTCTTTCCAGAGTATCGCTATCGACCCCTCGCGGTCCTTTTGCCTGAGAGTTTCCGGGGCGGTTGCTCCTTCGGCGCCCGTGATCCGTTTCCACGAATCAACGAGGCTCTCCCACGCGGGTCAGCGACATGTCCGCAATCCCCCGTCGCGGCGCCAGAGTCAAAAGCGAAACGCCCACTTATCCCCGAGGGTTTGGGAAGGGAGTTTAAGGGATAGGTGCGAGGGACAAATCGGGTGAGCCGATCTGCCGATGCAAATCGGCCCATCAGACTCGTCCCTCGCATCTACCCCTTAAACTCCCAGCCTAAACATTGCTCAGCCCCTCGGGCGCCTCGCCAAAAATCCGCGCATAGGCGGCGATGGCGAAGCGGTCGGTCATGCCGGCAATGTAATCGGCGATGTGGCGGCTGCGCCCGGGCTCGGCGGCGGGCAGACGACTGGCCCAGCCCCCGCCCATCAGCGCCGGGTCGGCGGCAAAGGCGGCATAGAGGCTGGCCGTCACTTCCCGGGCACGGCCGGCGGTGGCCAGTTGCTCGGGGTGGTAATAGAGCCGTTCGTACATGAAACGCTTCAGCCCCCGCTCCGCCTCGGCCAGCGCGGGCGAGAAGGCGCAGGAGGCGCGCCCGGCCGCGCGTATGTCGGCAACGCTGGCCATGCCCTGTGTCCGGGCGCGGGTTTCGGCCAGCACATCGTTCACCATCAGCCCGATCTGGCTGCGGACAAGTTCGCTGAGCTGCCGGTCGCGCGGGGCGCCGGGGAAGCGCCGCTCCACCGCCCGCCAGTTGTCGGCGACGAAGGGCAGCGTCAGCAGGTCATCAAGCTCGAGAAATCCCGCGCGCAACCCGTCGTCGATGTCATGGTTGTCATAGGCGATGTCATCCGCCAGCGCCGCCACCTGCGCCTCCAGACAGGACCATTCGCGCAGTTGCAACGGAAACGCCGCGTCCAGTTCGGCCAGCGCCCATGGTGGCCGCGACACCGGCCCATTATGCTTGGCGAGGCCCTCCAGCAGCTCCCATGTCAAATTCAGCCCGTCATGCTCGCAATAGGGGCTTTCGAGCAGCATCAGCACCCGCAAGGCGTGGGCATTGTGGTCCCAGCCGCCGTGGGCTGCAAGGGCCTCGGCCAGCGCATCCTCGCCGGAATGGCCGAAAGGCGGATGGCCGATGTCATGGGCAAGGCACAGCGCCTCGGTCAGATCCTCGTCCAGCCCCAGCACGCGGGCGATCACCCGGCCGATCTGCGCCACTTCAAGACTGTGGGTCAGGCGCACGCGGTAATGATCGCCATCGGGGGCGATGAACACCTGCGTCTTGTGGCGCAGGCGGCGAAAGGCGATGGAATGGATGATGCGGTCGCGGTCACGCTGATAGATCGAGCGTGGCCCGCGGGCGATGGCCCCCTCCAGCGCGAACTGGCGCCCGCGCGAATGGGCCGGGTCGCAGGCTAATGGTGACAGGCCGGGTGGCAAGGCGGGATTAATGGATCAACCCCGCCCGGCACAGGGCCGCGCTGCTCACCAGAATCTCCATCGCGTCGGGATCATGCACCCGTTTCACCGAGGCAACATAGTCCATCCAGCTCTGCTTTGGCCCACCCAGTTCCTGCAATCGGCGCAGCTGGGCGATGGTCAGCTTTTGCGCCATGCGGTGGGCCATGCAATCGGACAGTTCCTCGGAAAAGCCGGTGTTCATCAGCGCCACCTTCACCCGGTCCTGCTTGATATCCTTCACACAGCCGCCCAGTGCCAGCACCGCCAGCCCAGCGAAGATCAAACCGATGGAACGCATCACGCCCTCTCCAGACCTAGTGAGCCAGCGCCTTGATGATATCCTCGACCATTTTCTTGGCGTCGGCCAGCAGCATCATGGTCTGGTCCATATAGAACACATCGTTGTCAACGCCGGCATAGCCCACGCCGCCCATGCTGCGCTTGATGAACATCACCGTCTTGGCCTTGTCGACGTCGAACACCGGCATGCCATAGATGGGGCTGGACTTGTCGGTTTTCGCCGCCGGGTTCACCACATCGTTGGCGCCGATGATGAAGGCGACATCGGCCTGGGCGAATTCGCCGTTGATGTCCTCCAGCTCGAAAACCTCGTCATATGGCACATTGGCCTCGGCCAGCAGCACATTCATGTGGCCGGGCATGCGGCCCGCCACGGGATGGATGGCGTATTTCACATTCACGCCATGCTTCTTCAGCTGGTCGCCCATTTCGCGCAGCACATGCTGGGCCTGCGCCACGGCCATGCCATAGCCGGGGATGATGATGACGTTCTCGGCTTCCTTGAGCAGGAAGGCGGCGTCTTCGGCCGACCCGCGCTTCCACGGCCGCTGTTCCCTGGCCGCGCCGCCACCGGCTTCGGGTGCCGCGCCAAAGCCGCCGGCGATGACGCTGAGAAAGCTGCGGTTCATCGCCTTGCACATGATGTAGCTGAGGATCGCGCCCGAGCTGCCCACCAGCGCGCCGGTGATGATCATCGCGGTGTTGTGCAGGGTGAAGCCCATCGCCGCCGCCGCCCAGCCGGAGTAGGAGTTCAGCATGGAGACCACCACCGGCATGTCCGCCCCGCCGATCGGGATGATGAGCAGGAAGCCGATGAGGAAGCTCAGCGCCGTCACCACCGCGATCACCCACAGGCCCTGATCCTGCGTGAAGTAGCCGACGAGGCCAATGATCCCCAACAGCGTGCCAAGATTGATGACATGGCGCGCAGGGATCATGATCGGCGAACCGCTCATCTTGCCGGCCAGCTTCAGGAAGGCGATGATCGAGCCCGAAAAGGTGGTGGCGCCGATGGCGATGCCGAGGCCCATTTCCACCCGGCTTTGCGCATGGATAATCCCGTCCGCCCCGGCGATGCCGAAAGCCTCGGGGTTGAGATAGGCCGCCCAGCCCACCAGCACCGCCGCCATGCCCACCAGCGAGTGGAAGGCGGCAACCAGCTGCGGCATGTCGGTCATCTTGATTTTGCGCGCGGTGACAAAGCCAATGCCGCCGCCAAACCCGATGGCGGCAAGGATCTGCCCCAGCGTCACCAGATCGGCCTGCGTCGGCTGCGGCAGGAAGTCACCGGCCGGCACCGGCGCCTTGAGCAGCAGCGTGGTCATCACCGCCAGCGCCATGCCCGCCATGCCAAAGCGGTTGCCCCGGCGCGAGGTGGCCGGGCTCGAAAGCCCGCGCAGCGCGAGGATGAAACACACGCCCGAGACAAGATAGCTGAGCATCGCCCAGGAGGGAGGAGCCGTTTCCATCACGCCTTACCGCCCTCTGCCTTGGAACCAGCGCCCGCAGCCGATGGCGCGCGCTCCTTCTTCTTGTACATCGCCAGCATGCGGGCGGTGACGGCAAAACCGCCGAAGATGTTGACCGAAGCCAGCACCACCGCGCCCAGCCCCAGCCACTTGGAAACGCCGGCCGAGGCGCTGAGCCCCGAGGTAGCCGCCGCGATCAGCGCCCCCACCACGATGACGGACGAGACCGCATTGGTCACCGCCATCAACGGCGTGTGCAAGGCGGGCGTCACCGACCACACCACGTAATAGCCCACAAAACAGGCCAGCACGAAGATCGAAAGGATTGAGATGAAGTCCATGTGATCCTCGCTCAGCCCAAAAGCCGTTGGTTGACGATTTTGCCGCCCTGCGTCAGCCGCACCGCATCGCCGATTTCCTCGTCGAGCACAGGCTTGCCCGCTTCCTTGTCCCAGAAGGCGGAGAGGAAGTTGTAGAGGTTGCGCGAGAACAGCGCCGAGGCGTCCGCCGGCAGATGCGCCGGGGTGTTGCTCCAGCCCATGATCTTCACGCCGTGGCGCTCGACGATCTGGTCGGCAACCGAGCCTTCCACGTTTCCACCCTGCGCCACGGCGAGGTCGAAAATGACGCTGCCCGGCTTCATGGTGGCAATCTGCGCATCGGTGATCAGCCGGGGAGCAGCGCGCCCGGGAATCAAGGCAGTCGTGATAACGATA
>CAIWFP010000316.1 GCA_903911985.1 uncultured Sphingomonadales bacterium | reverse complement strand
GGGGGTCAGCTCGGCAACGGCCGAGACGACGTGAAAATCGGCATAGCCGTTGGTCAGATAAAACTGGCGCAGCTTCTGCTGGTCATAGGCCATGCGGTCCGGGTCATAGCTGGTGCCGCTGCGGAAGATGTGCAGCGGCCGCGCCTCATGGGTCATCATCGCCCCGCGCAATTCCTTGTCGGAGAAACGCGTGGCGCCAAGGATGTTGATCTTGCGGACCTTGGACTTGGGCCCCTCGGTAATCTCGAAGATGATATCGACGCGGTTCTGGTCGAGCTGCACCATCTTGGGCTCGACCTCGGCGCCAAACCGACCCTCGCGCTTGTACAGCTCGATGATGCGGGTAACGTCGGCGCGCACCTTGCTGCGGGTGAAGATCTGGCGCGCGGCCAGCTTGATCTCGGGGTTGATCTTGTCTTCCTTGAGGTGCTTGTTTCCCTCAAGAACGATGCGGTTGATCACCGGGTTTTCCTTGACCACGACGGTGACCTTGCCGGCATCGTTGCGCACCTGCACGTCGGAAAACAGCTCGGTGGCGTAAAGGTCCTTCAGCGCCTGATCGGCGGCGGCCTCGCTATAGGGCTGGCCCACGCGCAGCTGGGTATAGGACAGCACCGTGTCCGCCTCGAGGCGTTGCGAGCCCTCCACGGCAATCGCGCGGATCAGCACCTGCGGCGCGGCGGCTGAGGGCAGAGCGGCGTCGGGCAGGGCGGCTGAGGGCAGGGCTGCATCCGCGGGCGAGTCGGCGGCCAGCGCCACCCCGGGCACACCGCCCAGCATCGATCCCGCCAGCAAGGCCGCACCCAACCGGGCGCTCATCCGTTCGCGGCGAAACACGAAGGCCATCCCGGCGTTGCGACCCATGTTCTGTTCCATCCTCGACACGCCAGTTCCTGTCTTCACTGCGGCCGGGGCATTGCTGCCACCTGCCGGAAAACCCCTGTATTTACGGCCCGAAACCCATTCGAACCGCTTTATTCCGGGCCCCAGAGGCACCCGTCCCGTCTCCCGCCAGGGGACCCGTTTTGCCCTGATCGTCTCGGGGCCAAAACGGACAGGCCAAAAGGCGCAAGGCAGTCGCTGCCCTGTGCCCTATGCCACCCTTGCAATCAAGTGCTGTTGCCCGGGGCACAACCGTAATTCCCCCGGGTTTCCCTCCCGATCACCGTCAAACCGGGCCTAGCGCCCAAAAACATGCCCGAACAGATCCAGCGAGGCCAGATCGTTGAGCGTCACGAACAGCATCAGCGCCAGCACCAGAGCAATCCCGGTGCGAAACGCCAGATCCTGCGCCCGCAGACCCAGTGGCCGCCGCCGCACCGCCTCGGCCAGATAGAAGGCGAGATGCCCGCCATCCAGACCCGGAATTGGCAGCAGGTTGATGAATGCCAAATTAATCGAGATCAGCCCGGAAAAATAGGCGAATTCGAGGAAGCCAAGGTTCAGCCGCTCACCGGAATAGCGCGCGATTTTCACCGGCCCGCCCAACTCCCTTGCCGAGCGCGCGCCCGTGACAATCTGGCGCAATCCCGTCACCATCGTGCCGACAATCGACACGCTCTGACGCAAACCCGAGCCCAGCGCCGTCACCGGCCCCACGGCCACGCGGCTCACCTTGCCCGATCCGACGCCCAGCATGCCGATACGCTGCTCATTGCCATATTCGTCGTGCATCACCTGCGTGCCGATGGTGAAGCGCACCACCAGCTGGCGATGGTCCCGCAACGCCGTCAGCGCGATCGCCTCGCCCGGCCGGGGCAGCACCGCCGCCCGCACATCCTGAAAACTCTCCACCGCATGGCCATCGATGGCGACAATCCGGTCGCCCAGCTCCAGCCCGGCGGCCTTGGCCGGCGAACCCTCGGCAAAAGCGGTAATCACCGGCGGCGCCTCAATCTGGCCAAAGGCCAGCGTGAAGGCGGCAAAGATCAGCACCGCGACGATAAAATTGGCCGCAGGCCCCGCCAGCACCACCGCGGCCCGCTGCCACAGCGGCTTGAACTGGAAACACCGCGCCCGCTCCTCGGGGCTCATGTCGGCGACATCATCGCTGGGCTGCGATGTGGCATTCATGTCACCCATGAATTGCACATAGCCCCCCAGCGGCAGCATCGAGACCTTCCAGCGCGTGCCATGCCGGTCGGTCCGCCCGAAGATCTCCTTGCCAAAGCCGATGGAAAAGGTCTTCACCCCGACGCCACAAGCCCGCGCGACAAGATAATGCCCCGCCTCATGGATCAGCACCAGCGGCGCCAGCAGGGCAACAAACCCCACCAGAGCCATCACAATCGAGGGATGCGCCAGAAAGGCGTGAACCGGCGGATGGCCCATATTCAGCCCCCCGCCAGCACGGCGGCGGCAACCGCCCGCGCCTCGGCATCGACAGCCAGCACCTCGTCCAGCGCGGCCGGCGCCGCCGGGGCATAGCGGTTCAGCACCGCCTCCACCGTCGCGGCAATCCGGGTAAAGCCAATCTGCCCCGCCAGAAACGCGGCCACAGCCACCTCATTGGCGGCATTCAGCACGGCGGGAATTCCGCCCCCAGCCCGCGCTGCCTCGCGCGCCAACCGCGTGGCCGGAAACCGCACTTCGTCGGGCGCCCGAAAGGTCAGTTCGCCAATCGCCGCCAGATCCAGCGTATCCGCCAAAGGCGTATCCATCCGCGCCGGATGCGCCAGACAGCTGGCAATCGGCACCCGCATGTCACTCGGCCCCAATTGCGCCAGCGTCGAGCCATCGCGATATTCCACCATGGAATGCACAATGCTTTGCGGATGCACGATAATCCGCAAGCGATCGAGCCCCACCGGGAAAAGATGATAGGCCTCGATAAATTCCAGCCCCTTGTTGAACATGGTGGCCGAATCAACGCTGATCTTGGCGCCCATGTCCCAGTTGGGATGCTTCACCGCCTGCGCCGCCGTCGCGGTCTGCAATTGCTCCAGCGACCAGTCGCGGAAAGGCCCGCCGCTGGCCGTCAGCGTAATCCAGCGCACGTCCTTGTGGCTACTCCCGGCCAAGCACTGGAAGATCGCGTTATGCTCGCTGTCCATCGGCAACAGGGTCGTGCCATGTTTCGCCACCAGCGCGGTCATCACCTCACCGGCAGAGACCAGCGCCTCCTTGTTGGCCAGCGCCACGGTCTTGCCTTGCGCAATCGCCGCCATCGTCGGCGCCAACCCGGCACAGCCGACAATCGCCGCCACGGTCATATCGGCCGGCCGCGAAGCCGCCTCCACCAGCGCCCCCTCGCCCGCCGCCGCATCGATGCCAATGCCCGCCAGCGCCTCGCGCAAGGCCTCCAGCTTCGTGCCATCCGCACAAACCGCCACCTCGGCACCAAACTCGCGGGCCAGCCTCGCCAGCTCACCCACATTGCCATTGGCCGTCAGCGCCACCACCCGCCACTGATCGCGACTGCGCCGCACCAGATCGAGCGTCGAGGTGCCGATGGAGCCCGTGGCCCCCAGAATGGAAATGGAACGCATCGGTTAATTCGGCTTCCCGCTAGCGATAACAATCTTGGGTTCGACGTGGTTGATATAGCTTGGCGGATGCATGCGGCTTTCCACCATCACCACCGCCTGAATCATCCCCAGCACGAACAACACCGCCAGCAGGCCATCCACCCGGTCCAGCAATCCGCCATGTCCGGGGATCAGCGTGCCGGAATCCTTGACCCCCGCCCGCCGCTTCATCCAGCTTTCGAGGAAATCGCCGCTCTGCGCCACCACCGCCGCCAGCGCGCCATAGCCCGCCACCGCCGCCCGCATCTTCCAGAACGCCGCCGAATGGCACACGCTAAACGGCGAATTGGTCACAAAACCACACAGCGCCACCTGCAAAAACCCGGAAGCCACCGCCGCCGCCGCCAGCATGCCGCCAGCCAGCCCTGCCCATGTTTTCGAGGGGCTGATCGAGGGCGCGATCTTCGGCCCGCCAATCCCGCGCCCGGCAAAATAGGCGCCAACATCGGTCGCCACCACCACCAGCACCAGCAGCAACACCAGCGGCCATGCCTCGATCCGCAAAATCAACAGCGTTTCGGCGGCAATGCCGATATAG
>CAIWFP010000315.1 GCA_903911985.1 uncultured Sphingomonadales bacterium | reverse complement strand
GAGGAGTGGAAAAGGTACCTTTAGCTATCAGCCTTAAGTTGTCGGTCCTCAGTAGTCACTTCAATTTTCGATGTGCCAATCAATTTAGCTAAACATTCACAACGCCAAGGGGCAGCTCGTTTGAGCTGCCCCGCTGTTTTAGTTCGAGATGAATGGATTTGAACTAAACGCCAATAACCGCGCACAGCTCCTTCACCGCCTCCGCGCTCTTCTTGAGTGCCGCGTCTTCTTCCGGCGTCAGCTTGATCTCAATAATCTGCTCTACTCCCGCCGCGCCCAGCTTGCAGGGCACGCCGATGTAGTAGCCCTTGATGCCGTACTCACCTTCGAGATAGGCCGCGCAGGGCAGAATCTTCTTCTTATCTTTGAGAATGGCCTCGACCATCTCGGTGGCTGCCGCTGAAGGTGCGTAGTAGGCGCTGCCCGTCTTCAGGTGCTTCACGATCTCTGCGCCGCCGTCGCGGGTGCGCTGAATCAGTTCTTCAAGACGCTTGGGCTCAATCAACTCGGTGATCGGGATTCCGGCAACCGTGGAGTATCGGGCCAGTGGAACCATGGTGTCGCCGTGGCCGCCGAGCACGAAGGTGGTCACGTCCTTGACCGAAACGTCGAATTCGTCGGCAACGAAGTGGCTGAAGCGCGCCGAATCGAGCACGCCGGCCATGCCGACCACCATGTGGGCGGGCAGGCCGGAAAATTCGCGCAGCGCCCAGACCATCGCGTCCAGCGGGTTGGTGATGCAGATGACGAAAGCATTGGGGGCGTTGGCCTTGATGCCTTCGCCCACCGACTTCATCACCTTGAGGTTGATGCCCAGCAGATCGTCGCGGCTCATGCCGGGCTTGCGGGCGACACCGGCGGTGACGATGATGACGTCGGCGCCGGCAATGTCGGCATAATCGTTGGTGCCGGTGATCTTGGCGTCGAAGCCTTCAACCGGGCCGCACTGCGACAGATCCAGCGCCTTGCCCTGCGGCACGCCCTCGACAACGTCAAACAGCACGATATCGCCCAGCTCTTTCTGAGCGGCGAGGTGGGCCAGTGTGCCGCCGATGTTACCGGCGCCGATCAGGGCAATCTTCTTGCGTGCCATGGCTGAGCAATATCCTTCGCTAGTTGCGGGGCTTCCGGCAACAGGCCCTGAGGCAGGCAGGTTACACGAGCGCGAATATGACGGGGCGGGCCCGCATTAAGTCCCGCAAGCGCGCGGAGCCCCGGTGGATTTCATAGGTATTCGGCAGGGGCACTATTCCTCTAGGGCCAGCAACGCAAGGGCAGAAACAGGGGTTTCGCCAAAGAATTTCTGCACATCATTCGCAATAGTAACAGCTGTATGGTGCTGTCGGTTTTATGGGGTGGTCTGGCGCCGTCAGGCGGCTTTCGGACTCAAGCGGTCAGCTGTGCTGGCGTGAGCATCCCTCGCTCGGCGGCGATGAGACGGGTAGCCTCTTCGGCGCTGACCGCGCGGGAGAAGTACCAGCCCTGACCCAATGTGCAGCCCGCCTCCCGCACGGCGGCAATTTGCTGCTCGGTTTCAAGGCCCTCGGCCACCACTTCCAGACCCAGCGCCCGGCCCATGCTCGAGATCGCCCGGACGATGGCGGCGCGCTTGCCCTTGGGATCCGCGCCGGAGACGAAGCTGCGATCGACCTTGATCTTGCCGAAGGGGTAGTTGGCCAGATAGCCAAGCGAGGAAAAGCCGGTGCCGAAATCGTCAAGCGCGAAGTGGACGCCAGCCTCGTGCAATTCGGCCATGAAGGTTTCGGTGTTGGGGCCGTGTTCCATCAGCACCCGCTCCGTTATTTCGAGCTCCAGGCGGTGGGCGGGCAGGCGCGCCTCGCGCAGGGCGGCCAGAATGCCCAGTGCCGCGCCCGGCGCGCGGATCTGCAGCGGTGAGAGATTGACCGCAAGGATGATGTCCTCTGGCCAGGTGGCGGCGACGCGGGCGGCCTGCGCGGTGATCCAGTTGCCCAGGGTGATGATCGCGCCTGTCTCTTCGGCCACGGGTATGAATTCGTCGGGCGTAATCTCGCCCCTTTGCGGGTGGTACCAGCGCACCAGTGCCTCGAAAGCGCGGATGCGCCCGGAGGCCAGGTCAAAGATCGGCTGGTAGTGTACGGTCAGTTCGTCGCGGCGCAGGGCCCGGCGCAGCTCCGCTTCCATATCCTTGCGGTGTTTCAGGGCGCGGGTCATGGCGGGGGTGAAAAAGCTGAGCTGTTTGCGGCCGTTCAGCTTGGCGTGATAGAGCGCGAGATCGGCGGCCTGCATCACGGTGTCGATATCCTCGCCATCCTCGGGCAGGACGGCGATGCCCATGGATCCGCTGACTTCCAGCAACTGATTGTCGCGCCGCATGGGGCGCGTGATTTCCGCCAGCAGGCGCTGGGCGATGTCGGTCACCTCAGCCCTTGTATTGGCCTCGCAGGCGATGATGAACTCATCGCCGCCAAAGCGGGCGACGCAGGCGCCGGGAGGGGCGCTCTTGCGCAGGCGGATGCCGACCTCGCACAGCAGCCTGTCGCCCCATTGGTGGCCCAGCGTGTCGTTGACTTCCTTGAAGTGGTCGAGATCAATCCAGATCAGGGCCAGCTCGCGGCCGGGTTGGAGCGTCATCGAGCGTTCCACCAGCTCGTGGTTCAGTCCGGTGCGGTTGAGCAGGCCGGTGACGGCATCGATGCGCGCAAGTTTCTGCATCTTTTCGGCCAGACGGGCGCTGGTGTCGGCAACGGTGAGGGAATCGCGCAGGACGTTATAGATGTCGTGGGTGATGGCATACATGCCGCACAGCATCAGCACGCCCGCCGGCGCCAGCATCAGGTCGTCGATGTCGGATTGCAGCGCGGCGGCGATGATGAGGGGAAGTAGTGCCAGCACCATCTGGCTCACGGCGACCAAGGGCCGGCCGGCATGGCGCGCGGCGGCCGAGGCGCTGAAGCCGACCGCATAGACCACCGCCGAAGTTCGCGCGGCGGCGGGAATTTGATAGGCGATGGCCAGCGCCGCCAGCATGCCGGACAAGAGGGCATAGGTGATTGCGCCAACCGCCTGCAGGCGCTCGAAGGGGTGGTTTTCCGACCCGACAAAACGTTCCAGGGTTTTATACAGGGAAACACGGGTTATCGCCACCGCCGCCATCGCCACCACCACCGCGGTGAGCAGCGGACGATGGGCATCGAACACGGCGGGCAGGCCGAGAAGAAGGCCGCAAATGCTGGAGAGCGCAATGGTAACCACTTGCGAGTTGACCGAGCCAACCTGCATCGTGCGGGCGCTGCGTACAGTCGCGCCGGTGCTGAACAGTAGCCGGATCAAGTGGCGTAACTTTGTAATGACTGGCCTCCCCGAAGATGAACATCGTGGTAAAGGCCAAGTGTCACGGAATGGTTAACAGCCTGGTTACCGATGATCGTCTCTGGGGAAGGCAGGGTGGCCGGAATGGCGTGGTGCTGGAGGTGGTTTTGGCTGGCTTTTTTGGGGCCGCGTTTTTGGGACGGGGGGAGGCGCATGGCTAAACCGGGTCGCCGTGACGCATGGCGAGGGCCATGCGCCGGTCGAGCAGATGGCAGATGGCCAGCCAGTTGTGATATTCCTCGCGATCACCACGGGACTGCGCGCTGGCCGCATTGCCGCAGGCCTGGGCGGCGGCGGCAAGACCGTATTGGGCAAAGTGCCAAAGCGCCTTGCGCAGTAAGCGGTCGCGCTCGAGAATGAGCGCGCTGTCATTCGCCGGAGCCCCGACATGCGGCATGGTCAGCACGCGGGCAACCGCGTGGCAGGCCGATTTCCGGGCAGGGGCGAAGCGGATGGCCATCGACTGGAGACTCTTCCCTGGAAGGCCGAGCAGAGGTCGGCCGAGAAGGGAGTTCTAAGGTGATTTGGCCTAAGCCTTGGTTCGAAGGGGTGGTTACCAAAGTCCTGCGGCGGCATAAGTGTGCCGGGCGGCGGCAATGCCTTGCAGGGCGGGGGCTTGCAGGAATGGGGCTGGCAGGACTGGGGCTGGCAGGACTGGGGCTTTCAGGACTGGGGCTTTCCGGGCGGGTTCTGGCCAGTTGGCCGGATTCTTCGCCTGGTGTGGCAGAAAACCCGTCGGATGCGCCATCGCGGCACATGCCCATTCCATTCGCCCGTTGCGTTTGCCCGTTGCGTTTGGATTACGGGCGCGCAGCCTGGAAGGAGGCCCGGATTACTGGGGATCCCCCAGCCAGCGGCCGCTGTTCTGGTATTCCGGGTTTACATTTTGCGCTTCGGAGTGGGAGCCCGGCAGGTTGCTGGCGCGATAGGCGGCGTCGCCACCCCGGCGCAGCAATTCGCTGGTATAGGCGGGAGCGAGCAGCGCACCGCCATTGTGAATAATCACCACCGCGGGCGCGGTATACTGCGCCACCTTGCCGGCGGCAAAGGCGCGTTGCAGGGTCAGCGGATCGGCGGTGACATCCGGGCGGGCACTGACCATCAGGCTGCGGGGGTGCGGGCCGGGTAGGGGTTCGCCGCCGCGATAGTTCGCCGCGAAAACGTCTGGCGCGCCCGCGGGGCCCTGCATGCGATAGAAGCGATGCGCCCCGATCTGGCCGATGAAGTTGACGCCGGAGTCCCAATAGGGGTGCACCTGAAAGGTGTGGTAATGGGTGGCCAGGCCAACCGGCGCGTAGACATAACCGGCGAGCGCCGCGCGGGCGACCAGCTCGGCCCGGTTCCAGAACATCGCCATGGGGCGGCGCGCCATCGAGCCATCGCAGGTGAAGGTGAACTGGCAGCCGGTCGCGCGCTCTGACCCCTGATAGACCACGCCGCAGACGGTTTTGGGAAAAGCGGGATGGGCAAGCCGGTTGAGGATGACCTGTGCCACCGCCTTCTGCCCGGCGTCAGGCTCGGTTGCGGCCTCGTAATAGATCGCGGCGGTGAGGCAGGTGAGGGCGCGGACGTGATCGACCGGCGAGGCTGCCTGCGCGAGGGGACGCGCGGAGGGGCCGATGGACATGCCGCCATCCCCCATTGCACTGTCCCAATGCGCGTCGGGCGATAGGGTGGAGGTGTCGGCGCGGGCGGGCTCGGGCGCGAGATAGTAGAAGGCCGAGCCGGGGAAGCTCTCGCCCGGCTGCTCGAAGGGCATTGGCTCCACGCCGAGGCCGGCGGGGCCAACTTCGGCCGCATCGGCGGGCAGCGACAGGGTGATGGTGGGTGACAGCAGCGCATAGGCCAGCAGGCACGCCGCGACCAGTGCCGCCGCTCGGGGGGCCATGGTGCGCAGGGCCGCGCGCGAGGGGCGGCGCGCCAGACGGGACAGTCTGGCCAGAAGGCTGGCTGGGCCGAGGGTAGCGAATGCCGTTTTTGTGCGGGGCGAAGGGCTTGAGGGAATTGCGGCGGGGGCTGGCCTGCGGGTTGTTGTGGAGGTGATGCCGCGTAGGCGGGGGGTTGCGCGGTGCCGGGACCCGGTTCCGCTGGCGAGGGGTTCGGGCAGGAGGGCCTGTGGGGCCAGCGCGTCTGGGGGATGAGGCCGACGCCCGGGGCCACGTTGGGCGGGGCGGTGTTTGGCGCCACTCCATGCCCCGCGCGCGCAAGCGCCGGGGCCGGCCAGAGCGCGGAGGGACCCGCGAGCTGACCCATGCCGGCAAAGGCGGGATGGAAGGAATGGCGAAAACTGGGCATGCGTGGGCGGGCTCTTACCGTTATACTGCGGGGAATCTAGTCGATTTACCCTATGTGTTCACCAGCGTCAGTTGCCGCATGGCGGGCGTCCTGAAACGGAACGCTCGCGTATTGGCGCAAATGCCAGCGGGTTCGGGCAGGTATGAAGCCAAATGGTTAACAAGCGCATGACGCGCGGTGTTTTCCCGAAGGATTTTCGCTGTGGGGCTCGACCGGGATTTGTGCCCGGCGGGTGGGGTGGCTTGCGCCGGGTGCCATCGGGCGCTAACGGGGCGCTTCGCCACCGGTGCCCGTTTGGGCCTAAGAGGGAATTCGGAAAATGAGGATGGGCTTTCGCGCCTGACCTTTTCGATCCGGAGCTGCCCCCGCAACTGTAGCCGGCGAGCGCCTGCCAATATGTCACTGGCCACAGGCTTTACCGCCTGTGCCGGGAAGGCGGCAGTCGCGCGTTGACCCGGCAAGCCAGGAGACCTGCCGGCGGCGGTCGTTCAGCACCGGGCGGGGTGAACCGGAAGGCAGCGTGTGTCCTGTGCGCGGGTGGCAATGGTGCCAGCCTTGCGCGGGCCTCCTCGCGACGAGCGGCAAATCCAGAGAGATCTGGGCCGTTTGAGTGCAGGAGAATTGCATGTTTTTTTCGTATCGTGGGGCTTTGCTGGTTTCCGTGGCGGTTGCGACGGGGGCTCTGGCCCCTTGCGCCTGGGGGCAATCGGCCGAAACCGAGGGGGCTGGCCCGACCATCACCGTGCTGGCAACGGGCTCGCGGCTACCGGTCAATCAGGCCGGGCAGTCGATCAGCGTGATCGATTCCTCGGAGATCGCCAAAGTGCAGGGGCCGGATCTGACCCGGGTGCTGGAGCGGTTGCCCGGGGTCGCGCTGGCGCGCGAAGGCGGCGTGGGCAGCCAGACCAGCCTGTTTGTGCGCGGGGCCGATTCCGAGCAATTGCTGGTGCTGGTGGATGGGGTGCGGGTGGCCGATGTCACCAGCCCCGGCGGTGGCTATGATCTGGGCAATATGCTGGCGGGCAATATCGCGCGGGTGGAACTGCTGCGTGGATCGAACAGCGTGGTGTGGGGTTCGGACGCCATTGCCGGGGCGCTGGCCGTCACCACCGCCGAGGTCAACGGGGCGCAGGCAAGTGCGGAATACGGCGCCTATAACAGCCGCTATCTCACCGCTGGCGCGGGCGTGAAGCGCGATGCCTATGCCTTCAGCCTGTCGGGTGGATATGACTATTCCGGGGGTTTTCCCGCTGTGCCCACGGCTACGCGCGACGATGGTTTCACCCAGTGGCAGGTTTCCGGCAAGGGGCGGGTTGCGCTGGGTGACAGCCTCGCGCTGAAAGTGACGGGGCGCTATTCCGACGGGCGGCTGGATATCGAAAGCTTTGGCGCGGCGGCGGAGCAATGGACGCGGCAAAGCTCGGGCGGAGTAAGGCTCGATTACACGGGGGTGGCGCTCAAGCTGTCGGCCGGGGTCTCGATGGCGGATACCAGCCGCTATTACACCAGCATCTATGGCCCCTATGACTATCTGGGGCTGGCCGAGCGGGCCGATCTGACCGGACATCTGGCGCTGCCCTCGCGCTTTGCCCTCGATTTTGGCGCGGACCGCGAGTGGCAGCGGTCGGACAGCACCTTTGACGCGCGGCAGAGCGACAATCTTACCAGCGGGCATGCGCTGCTGGGCTGGTATGGCGGTGTGCTGAGCCTTGCGGGCGGGGTGCGGGTGGACGATCATTCGCAATTTGGCACCCATGTCACCACCGGCGCCAATGGCAGTCTCGCGCTGGGCGGGGGCTGGCGGGCCCGCGCATCCTATGGCGAGGGGTTCAAGGCGCCGACGCTCTATCAGCTCTATGATCCCTTTTATGGTTCTTCCCGATTGATGCCGGAGACCAGCCGCAGCTTCGACCTTGGCGTGGAAAAGGGCGCGCGGGGTGGCGTGCAGTATTTTGCCTTGACCCTCTTCCGGCGTGATACCAGCAATCTGATCGATTTTATTGATTGCGTGGGGACGGTGCTGGCCGGGTGCAATGTCCAGCCGTTTGGCTATTACGACAATGTCTCCAACGCCCGCGCGCAAGGGGTGGAGCTGGAAATGAGTCAGAGGGTGACGGAGAATTTCCGGGTCTCGGCCAATTACACCTATGTGGAATCGCGAAATCTGGCGACACAGCGGAACCTTGCCCGGCGGCCGCGCAATACGGTGAACCTGATGGCGGATTGGGATACGCCGCTGCGCTTTCCGGCCGGGCAGCTCTCGCTGGGCGGGGATCTGACCATGGTGTCGAATTCGGTGGACTATCTGTTTGGCGGAACGCCGGTGACTGTCGGCGGGCATGTGGTGGCGACCTTGCGCGCAACCGTACCAATTACCGACCGGATCGAGATGTTTGGCCGGGTGGAGAATGTCGGCGATGCCCGTTACCAGACGGTCAATGGCTATAATACCGCGCGGCGCAGCGCCTATCTGGGTGTGAGGGCCCGGCTCTGACGCGCCCCGCCCTTGCGCTATCGCGCGTCTGGCGGGGGCCGGGGGCCGCTGTTGCCGCCGTGCTGGCGGTGGTGGGGGTGTTTGGGTTGACCGGGGCGGGGACGCGTGAACCTGCCGCCGCCGTGCCGGCAAAGCCGACCATCCTCAGCCTCAACCCCTGCACCGACGCGATATTGGCGCAGGTGGCGGACAGGGAGCAGATCGCGGGGCTTTCCGCCTATAGCCGGAGCCCCGCGCAAAGCTCGATGGATGTGGCGGTGGCGCGGCGGCTGCCGGTGAGCGGGGGGACGCTGGAGGAGACGCTGCTGGCGCATCCGCGCGTTGTGGTGACAGGCGGGCTGGTGCCGCCCGCCACGAGGGCTGCCTATGCGCGGCTGGGCTTGCGGCTGGAGGAATTCGGTCTGGCGAATTCCGTGCGCGACAGCGAGGCGCAGGTGCGGCGCATGGCCCGGCTGGCGGGGCATCCCGAAAGGGGCGAGGCTTTGGTGGCGCGGATTGAGGCCAGTTTGCGCGCGGCCGGGCCGCCGCCGGGCACGCGGCCCATTTCGGCGCTGGTATGGCAGGCGGGGGGGATGGTGCCGGGTAGCGGCGCGCTGATCACCGAGTTGCTCACCCGCACCGGCTTCGCCAGTTTCAGCGCGGCCAGGGGCATGCGGCAGGCGGATGTCATGCCGCTTGAGCCGCTATTGGCCGAACCACCACGGGTGATTTTGGTGGCGGGGGGCGACATTCATGACGGGCCGGGCGAGGATCGCCTGCTCGCCCATCCGGCGTTGGCGCGTCTGCGGGGCGCTGCTCGGTTTGCCTTTGCGCCCCGTTTGGAATGGTGCGGCGGGCCGACGATTATCGAGGCGGTGGGGCGGTTGGCGCAGGTGCGCGGCGCAGTGGAGGGGCGGGAGTGATGGGTTTTTGGGGAGAATTAAGCGGTAGTCTTGGGGGTGTTACACCCCCAAACCCTCATTACTGTCCGTTTTTGGCGAAATTCTCGTCGTCGCACTGTGCCGCGAAGCGGCTTT
>CAIWFP010000314.1 GCA_903911985.1 uncultured Sphingomonadales bacterium | reverse complement strand
CTTTGGCCTGACCGAACCCGGCAGCGGTTCGGATTCGGCGGCGATGCAGACCTCCGCCTCGCGCGCCAAAAATGCCGATGGGGTCGATGGCTATGTCCTCAACGGCACCAAGCGTTACATCACCAACGCGCCCTTTGCCGACATTGGCCTGATCATGGCGCGAACCAGCAAGGACGCGCTGCCCAAGAACGCGCATATCAGCGCCTTCATCCTGCCGATGAGCACGCCGGGCATCACCGTGGGCAAGCCAGACAAGAAGATGGGTCAGGCCGGCAGCCAGATCGCCGACATCATCCTTGAAGACGTCTTTGTCCCCGAAAGCGCGCTGCTGGGCGGCGTGGAGGGCAAGGGCTTTCTGGTGGCCATGCAAAGCCTCGACAATGGCCGCCTGTCGGTGGGAAGCGCCAGCGCCGGCTATGCCCGCCGCATTCTGGATACGGCCATCCGCTATGCCACCGAGCGCAAGGCCTTTGGCGAGGCGATCGCCAATTTCCAGCTGATACAGGCGATGATCGCCGACAGCGAAGCCGAAATCTATGCCGCCGAATGCATGCTGGAGGATGCCTGCCGCCGCGCCGATGCCGGCGAAGCTGTGCTGAAGCAGGCCGCCGCCGCCAAGATGTTCGCTTCGGAAATGTGCGGTCGCGTGGCCGATCGCGGCGTCCAGATCCACGGCGGCGCGGGCTATCTGGCGGAATATGAAGCCGAGAGATTCTTCCGCGACGCCCGCATCTACCGCATTTACGAGGGGACGACCCAGATCCTTCAGCTGGTCATCGCCAAAGCGGTGTTGCGCGAATTCGCCCAGTTGCATTAAGGCACTGACCCATGGGCACCGAACACCCCTGGCCACCTTTCTATTTCGAGCGCGACGGCGAAGCCTTCGTGCCGAGCAAGCTGACCCGTAACCCGTGGATGCGGGATGCCATCGCGGGCGGGCCGATAGCCGCGCTGATCGGCGCGATCATCGACGAGGCGGGCTTCGACCCCGCCTTCGAGATCAGCCGCACCACGCTGGACATTCTGGGCAAGGTGCCGAGCGTGCCGTTGGTGCCCCGCATTACCGCGCTGCGTCTGGGGCGGCAGATGCAGCTGCACCGCATCGATTTGCTGGCTGATGGCAAGGCGGTGGCGCAATCGCAGGTGCTGCTCGTGCGCCGAATCGAAACACCGGTAACCGCCCCGGCTTTCCCCTATCCTCTGCCCGATCAGGTGGAGGAACGGCAGTTTCTCACCGGAGCGTCGATGGCGGGGGCCATTCGCACCCGGCCCATTCAGGGCGAAGTGCGCATGCCGGGCCGCGGCATCACCTGGCTATCGATGAACGGCGAGATAATCAGGGGGGTAAGCCCCAGCCCCTTCGTCAAGGCTTGCCTGTTTTCCGATTTTGGCAATGGTATCGGCAGTGCCACGAAATCCGATGAATGGAGCTTTGCCAATCTCGACATATCGGTAAATTTTCTGCGCATGCCGCGCGGGGAATGGCTGCTGATCGATGCCGCCACCGAAATGCTCGGCAATGGCCACGGACTCGCGCGCAGCACCTTTGCCGATGCCCTTGGCATTTATGCCTATGTCAGCCAGACAATTTTTGTCGGCAAAAGCCAGCGCGCGCCGGATTTTTCGGCGGCTTGATTTATATTACCTAGTTATATATCTCCGTCGTAATTGAACCATTACATGAGGGCCCTGAATGTCGCTTCTCTACGATGAAGGCCAGTTGGCGATCGCCACTGAGACGCGGCGCGTGCTCGAAGCGCGGGTCGATGTGCCGAGCCTGCTTGTGCTGCTCGAAAAGACCGGTGAATATCATCAGGGCTATTGGGAAACCGCGAAGGAACAGGGCTGGTGCGGCATTGCCATCCCGGAAGAACATGGCGGGCTAGGCCTCGGCATCGTCGAGCTGGGCCTTGTTGCGCTTCAGGTTGGGCGCAGCCTTGCCGGCGCGCCGTTCCTCACTGGCTCCTATGGCGCCGCGCGGGCGATTCTCGATTTTGGCAGCGATGCCGTGAAGGCCGAGTGGCTGCCGCGCCTCGCCAGCGGGGAGGCAATCGGCGCGGTTGCCTTTACCGAGCATCAGGCCGTTGTTCCGGCGAAATCGGCGGTCAGCTTTTCCGCAGGCAAGCTGACCGGCACCAAACCCGCCGTTTCCGGCGGCCTCCATGCCGATGTCGCGATCGTTCTGGCCAGCGAGGCCGGCGTTCCGGTGCTGGCTGTGGCGGCGCTTGAAGGCGTTGCCCGCACGCCCATCGAATCCTTCGACAACAGCCGTTGCGCGGCAAGCCTCACCTTTGCGGGAACTGCCGCCACGGAAATCGCCCGTGGCGACGCGGCGCTGGCCGCCGCCCGCCAGGTGCTGGCGCTGCAGGCTGTCGTCACCGCCCATGAACAGACCGGCGGCGCCGAGGCGCTGATGGAAAAGGCGCGTGACTATGCGCTGACGCGGCGGGCATTCGGCCAGCCGATCGGCGGGTTCCAGTCGGTCAAGCACCGTATTGCCGAAATCTATGGGCTGGTGGAACTGGCCCGCGCTGGCGCGCTGCACGCCGCCACCCGCGATGGCGAGGGCGATTTTCTGCTCGCCGCCGCCGCCGCCCGCATTCAGGCCACCGAAACCTATGACACCGCCGCGCGCGACGTGGTGCAGGTGCATGGCGGCATCGGGGTCACCTGGGAAGCGGGCCTGCACCTGCACATGCGGCGCGCGCGTACCTTGGCGAACGAACAGGGCAATATGCTATTCTGGGAAGATGTCCTTGTGGACGAGCTGGAAGGAGTCGCGGCATGAG
>CAIWFP010000313.1 GCA_903911985.1 uncultured Sphingomonadales bacterium | reverse complement strand
GGTAAAATTGCGGCATGGCCGGCTAAAAGCCGAAAGGGCCCGGCCGCTTCATTCCGGGATCGGCGGGGCCTTCGTCAGGCCGGTAAAGCGAATGCCGGCACCGTCCGCGCCATAGGTCTTGTTCATATAGATCAGGATGGACGTCAGTGCCTCGGCGGCAGCGGAATTGGCGAGGCTGCCACCGGAAACGCCGCGCATGTTCATATCGCCGACAAGACCGATGACGAGATTGCGCGCCTCGATATCATCGCTGAACACGAGGACATCGCAATCAACCTTGGCGTCGGTAACGAGGATATGAGCCGCGACATTGTGGAAGGCACTAACCAGACGGACACTTTCGCCCAAAATCGATGCGGCGGTAGCGGCGGCGGAACCGGCGGCGGGCAGTTGGACCCGCATCACCTTGGGCGGAACCAGTGGCACGGTTGTATCCACGACGATGGCCTCGCCGATGTGGGGCGCGATATCGGCAAGCGTTGCCGCCTGCGCGGAGAAGGGCACCGTAACGATGAGAATGTCCTTGTCCCTTGCGACATCGGCATTGGCGCCAAAGGGCAATGGAGCACCAAGGTCACTGGCGAGTTCTTCCGCCACCACGCGCGCCTTGTCGCTGGTGCGAGAGCCGATCGCCACCTGATGCCCTGCCATGGCCAACCGACGCGCGATAGCCTTGCCCAGATGGCCCGTGCCGCCAATAACCCCGATTGCCGCCATGATTTTTCCTTGTTTGAATATTGCAAACTTGCGGTCAAGGCACCCATGCCGATAGCATCGGGCTGGCTGCCGTGACCGCAATAGTCTAGCAGACCTGCTTTTGAATGGACCCATCTAACGATATGGACGGCAAGTTGGAATTGCGGGTGACGCCCATCAAGGGATTGCCGCTGTTTGCGCAAGGCTTGTCCATCGCTGGCGAGATTGTGGCGGCGGCAGAGGCTCAGGGCGAGTCGCTGGGCCGGGGTGATGTGCTGGTGGTGGCGCAGAAGATTGTGTCCAAGTCCGAAGGACGACGGATTTGTCTGGCCGATGTGACTCCGGGTGCCGAAGCCATCGAGCTTGGCGGCAAAACGGGGCGTGATCCCGCGATTGCCCAGTTGATTCTGGACGAGAGCGCCGAGGTGATGCGCGCGCACCCGGCGGCGATCATCGTGCGTCATCACAGCGGGCATGTGCTGGCCAACGCCGGCATTGATGCCTCCAACGTCGTGGGCGGCGGCGAGGCGGCGGTGCTGTTGTGGCCGGTTGACCCGGACGCCAGCGCACGGGCCTTGCGCGGCGATCTGGCGCAGGCGCTGGGTTTGCCAGTGCGGGAGAGCCCCGCGGTGATCATCGCGGATAGCATGGGCCGGGCGTGGCGGGTCGGCACGCTGGGCACGGCGATTGGTTGCGCCGGCATTTCGCCGCTGGATGACCAGCGCGGGCAGGCGGATCTTTACGGGCGCACATTGCAGGCGACGGTGATCGCCGTGGCCGACGCGGTTGCCTGCATGGCCGTTCTGGCCATGGGCGAGGGCGCCGAGGGCACACCTGCGGCGATCGTGCGCGGGTGCCAGCACTGGCTGACACGGGAAGATGGGCCGGGGGCCGCCAGCGGCACACGCCCCGTTGAGCAGGACATGTTCCGATGAAAGCAACGGGTAAGGCACCGGGCAAGGGACACGTTCTGGCATTGTCGGGCGGGGTTGGCGGCGCGAAACTGGCGGCTGGTCTGGCCGCGATACTACCTCCGGAGCGGCTGACCATTGTCGTCAACACTGGCGATGATTTCGAGCATCTGGGGTTGACGATCTGCCCGGATATCGATTCGGTCATCTATGCGCTGGCCGGGCTGAACGACAGGCTGCGTGGCTGGGGTCTTGCCGATGAAAGCTGGCAGGCCCTCGGCATGCTCAAGACGCTGGGCGAGGCGGATTGGTTCAGGCTGGGCGATCGCGATCTGGCTACGCATATTGTCCGCAGCTGGCGTTTGCGCGAGGGCGAAAGCCTGTCGCGGGTGACGGCCCGGTTGGCCGCGGGCCTGAGGCTGGCGCATGCCGTGGTGCCGATGAGCGACACGCCCTTGCGCACCCAGGTGGAGACCGCCGAGGGTTGGATGGATTTCCAGCGTTATTTCGTGGCGGAGCAATGCCGTCCGGCGGTGCGGGGAATTCGCTTTGCCGGCAAGGCTGAAATGGCGCCCGGTTTTGCCGAGGCGCTGGCAAGGGATGATCTTGCGGCCGTTGTCATCTGCCCTTCCAACCCGTTTCTTTCGGTGGATCCGATTTTGGCGGTTGGCGGTGTGCGCGATGCTCTGGCGGGGCTGGCCATACCAAAGCTGGCGGTTTCGCCATTGATCGGGGGCAAGGCCATCAAGGGCCCGCTGGGCAAGCTGCTGGGCGAATTGGGCGCTGGCATGGGCAACGATGCCATCGCAACCCATTACGGGCGCCTTCTTTCCCATCTGGTCATTGACCATGCCGATGCTGAGGACGCACCGGATTTGAGGGCGAGGGGGCTGGGCGTTACGGTAACGGATACGATGATGCACAATGCTGCCGACCAACAGCGCCTCGCACACGACGTCCTTGCAATCGCCCAGATCGACAGTGCCGGTTAGGCTGACGGCACCGGCCCGAAATCAGTGGTTGGGGATATGGGCTCCCAGGTGGCGCCCGGCGATATAGCCGAAGGTCAAACCCGGGCCCAGCGTGCCGCCGGCGCCGCCATAGGCTTCACCCAGCACAGCGCCCATGGCGTTGCCCGCCGCATAAAGGCCCGGGATCGCGTTGCCCTGCCAATCCAGCACCTGGGCGTTGCCGTTGGTCTTCGGGCCGCCGGCCGTGCCCAGGGCGCCGGATTCCATTTTTACGGCATAATAGGGGCCCTGATCGATTACACCCAGAGTGCGGTATGGCGGATCGAAGTCCGTGTCGCCCCACATGTAGAAATTGTCGTAGCTGTTGTCGCCGCGGTTGAAGTCGTCGTCATGGCCCTTGCGGACCATGCCGTTGAACCGCTCCACCGTGGCGACCAGCCCTTGCGAGTCGATCCCGGCCTTCGCCGCCAGCTCTTCCAGCGTTTCGCCCTGTATCATGTAGGACGGGATCGGCGAGCCCGGCGCGGAGGTGAAGGTCGGATACTTGTCCTTGTAGCGTTGATCGATGATCAGCCAGTAGGGCAGGTTGGCATAGCTGTGGTTTCCCGCGTCAAAGGCGACCAACGCCTTGCCCATGGCGTTGTAGTTGGCCGCCTCGTTGACGAAACGCTTGCCGGCGCGGTTGACAAGGATGGCGCCCGGACGGGCCCGCTCGTCAGAACCCAGCAGGTAGTTGGGCTTGGCGGCGCGGTGCTGCGGCTTCATTTCCAGCACGCTCTGCTGCCAGAAGGCGTTCTGCATATTGCCGAGCTGGGCGCCGGCCTCGATCGCCATTATCAGGCCATCGCCCTCGTTCTCGGGCACGCTGACCGGCCCGGTCATCGGCCCGCGCAGGAAGGTCTTGACCAGCCTCTCGTTCCACTCGAAGCCGCCGGTGGCGATGACCACACCGCGCCGCGCCCGCACGCGAAAGTCGCGGCCATTGGCGTCCTCGGCAATGACGCCGATAATCCGGTCACCGTCCTTGACCAGCTTGCGGGCGCGCTTTTCAAACTCGACCGGGATGCCGCGATCGAGCACGGCCTTGAACAGCGAGCCAGCGAGCGCCTGCCCCAGCCCCCGGTAATCGCCCCTTTCGCGCTCGGCGAGGGTGGCCTCGTCCAGCGTGCCGCGAATGGCCTCCATCAGGCTGCCGCGCAGCGGGTAGGCCATCTTGCTGGGGTTTACGCGGGTGGCCCATTTGCCCAGCCGCTCGAAGGAGAAGGCCTCATTGTCGAGGCTGCGCCCACCATCGGGCTTGGCCCCGGGCGAATAGGGCTGATAGTCGGGGAAATCGGCAAAGGCGCGCAGGCGGACGGGCGTTTTATCCGCCAGATAACGGATCAACTCCGGACCGTATTCCATGAAGGCCCCAAGCGTGTCGGGGTCCAGCGCGTCTGGTGCGAGGGCGTCGAGATAGGCGACGATGTCCTCATCGGAATCCGCGATGCCGGCTTCGGTCTGATGATGGTTGCCCGGAATCCACAGCATGCCGCCGGACATGGCGGTTGTCCCGCCGACCATCCCGCTTTTTTCCAGGATAACCACATCCGTCGCACCGAAATCATGGGCGGATATCGCCGCCGTCATCGCCGCACCGCCAGAGCCCAGAACGACGACGTCAGCCTCCAGATCCCACTTGGCGTCTTCAGTCATCGTCCATCTCCCCGGTCAGCCGTGCCGGGGCGTCTGGGCTCGCGCGTCTGGCGAGCACCACCGCCCCTTTTCCAATAGGCCGAGGCGAGTGTAGGTTTTAACCGGGAGGCGCCACCACTCCATATTGTGCTAGGCGCGAAGCGTGTTGGGCCCAAAACCCGCGGGGCCCAAAACCCGCAGGCCGATGCCCTGCTCGATGCCCCGCCCGGGTGACCTGTTTAATCTGTCAGTCATTGCGCCCGCGCGCCTCTGCTAGGCTGCGGGGCAGAAGGGGCGGCCGGCATCGCGCGGCGCCCGAAATAACCCGCGCGCCAAGTGCGGGGCAGTCCGGGAGAGCAGGCAATGATACGGCACGTGGTGATGATCAAGTTCAAGAAGGATGCCGCGCAGGACAAGATCGACCTGTTCCTCACCGAGATGAAGAAGCTGGCCCACCTCAACCCGGAAGTGCGCGATTACAGCCACGGCATGTGCGTCACGACGCGCTATCATTCGGGCGATTTCGATTTCGCCAATTGCTGCGATATCGACAGCTATGAGGCGATGGACCGCTACATGTCGCATTGGTCGCACCTGCGCATGACGCCCTACCTGCCCGACATTCTGGAAAACCTGCTCTCGTTCGATTGGGAAATCGATTATGCGGGCCCGCCGTTTGACGAGGCCGCCGCCCGTGCCGAGGCCGAACGCGAAAGGCAACGGGTTGTGCCCGCCCATGAGGATCCGGCCCGGGCATTTGTTCCCGAGATCCGTGGCCAGACCCGCGAAAAGGCGCGCGCCATGCTGTCCAGCGTCGGGCTTGAGCTGGCGGCCGTGGAGGAGGAAGTGATCGGTTCGTGCTGGGCACCCAACCGGATCATGTTCACCACCCCTGATGTCGGCAGCGATGTGCCTCGCGGGAGCAGCGTCCAGATCGGCATCACGGGCAACTGGCTGACCGGCCCGGCCCTGCCCGAAGGTCAGGCCGCCTGGTAGGCCTGACCCGGTCACTATCAGCCCCAGTCACTATCAGCCCCGGTCACTATCAGCCCCGATCGCTCCGCCACACCGCCCCCGTCGCGTTACCAGCTGTCGCGTCACCTGTTGCCCGCTCAGGGCGTCTGATTTTGCCCAAGGACCTGTCCATGATCATCATTGCCGGCCACATGACAACCACGCCCGAACTGGTCCACGATCTTGCCGCCGCGCTGTCGGGTCTGGTTCCGGCGACGTTGCGGGAAGACGGCTGTATCAACTACAGCTTCGCGATTGAGGATGCCGCCGCCGGGACGGTGCTGGTCTATGAACGCTGGCGTGATCAGGCCGCGCTCAGCGTCCATCTGGCCCAGCCGGCGATCGCGGCGGTCCTGGGTGGATGGGCCGACAAGGTCTCCATCGATGTGACCAAGTTTGACGCGACGAACCCGCGCGGCCTGATGGACTGAGCCCGGCTCTGGTCCATTGGTGCGGGGGTCCATTGGTGCGGGGCCCATCGGTGTGGGCCCCTATTCCTTCATAACCGGCTGGGGGGTCTGGCCGGTTTCGTCGAGATAATAGGCCACCCATTTGTGGAAGAACTGGTTGCCCGGTTCGTTGCGGCCAAAGGTCTGGTGGGTCATCGCGCCCGATTCCAGCCCGGCCTGCACCTTGCGGCCCAACATATAGTCCTCTTCCTCCACCACATCGTAGAAGAAGTCGCACATGCGGTCGAGCTCGGCCAGGGCAGCCTCGGTTTCGGGCTTGTGCGGGAAGATGTAGTTCATCAAGGTGACGTTGGTGTTTGGCGTAGCACCCGGGAAAAGCTGGGCGAACTGGCACATTTCCGGCGCCAGAAAGAAGCTGAAATTGGGAAACAGCATGCGGATGAAATCATAGCCGTTGTTTTCCTGCCGCCCCCACTGCTCGCGGGGCAATTCGCGCAGGCGTGTGATCGAGTTTTGCGGGAAGCCCAGCCGGATATGCGGGCCAAAACCCTCATAGGTCGCCCGGTTTGACGGGGTGCGCGTGGCGACCGTATTGGTATGCGCGGCCTGAAAGTGATAGCCTTCGAGATAGCCGTCATAGGCCACCTTCCAGTTTGCGCCGGGCATCGGGCGCGATTTGTGATAGTACCAGTTTTCCAGCTTGAGCGCGGCGAAATCCTCATACATTCCGCCCAGCCATGATTTGGCATCCAGCGCGAGGCCGGGGGTGAGGATCACGAAGATCAGCCCCGCCACCTCGTCGCAGGGCAGTTCGGGCAGGTTCAGGGTATCGCGGTCGGCATCGCCAAAGGTGCTGGCTTCGGCAATGCCGATCAGCTTGCCGTCGTTGGCGTAGGTCCAGCCGTGATACTGGCAGGCAAAGCGGGCGCAATTGCCTGTGCCTTCGCCCACCATCAGCATCGCGCGGTGCTTGCACACATTGAGAAAGGCGCGCGCCTTGCCGTCCTTTGCCCGGGTGATCAGCACCGGCAGGCCCATGATCGTCATGGACTTGTAGTCGTTGAGATTGGGCAGTTCGATGCTGAGCGCCAGCATCAGCGGTAGACGTTTGAAGATCAGCGCCTTCTCCCGCTCCCAGCGGTCCGCGTCGAGATAATTGGTCACCGGCACCTGCATGATGCCTGAGGCCTGATCGGTGGTGCGCGTCTCGACAAAGTGCAGCAGTCGCTCGGCAACGTCGCCATAGTTTTCGTAAAGGTCAGTCATCGCGGTCGCCTCCCTGTTGCTGGAGATAATGGTCAAGCGTCTGGTGGAAATGGCGCAGGCGGATTTCCTGATAATCGCCCAGTTCCACCCGCTGGTTTTTCGAACACTTCAGCCCGTCGTGGGTCAGTTCCATGTTGGTCATGTCCTGATCAACCACGCCGCCCAGCACCCCGAGCTCGGGGGCGTCCGACCAGTTCTCGGCTTCGCCCAGCAGGTGCAGCGGCACCCCGGCGGGGCGCGGCTGGCCCTGTGGCACGCGGGCGATCACCCGCACTTCCATCAGGCAGTGATCCTGATCGGGCCAGGGCCGCCAGCGATAGACGATATTGGGCATGAAGCCGCCCCACGGCGCGAAATTGGGAAAGACATTGTAGACCAGCGCATCGAGCAGCTCGGATTCCGAGACCCCGCTGTAATCGCCGCCAAAGGTGCGGGCCGATGTCTCGCGCATGGCGGCCCCCAGAGCCTGCCGCGCGGTTAGCCCGCCGGGCACCTCGATGTTGAAGTCATCCTTGTCGGGGTCGTAATTGTCGGCGGAGCGGCCATTGTATTTGACGAATTCCTCGACGATCCACTGCTCAGACAGGCCATGCTGGTCGAGGTGGGGGGAAATCGTGCCAAAGGGCGTGTAGTTGACGTTCACATGCTCGCCCAGCACATGATAGGCGGCATTGGCATCGCCGGTAAACGGCATCAGCTGCGGGTGCGTCACATAGGCGTGATAGCTTTCCATGAAGGCTTCCATGGTGATCTTCCAATTGGCCTTCACCACCTTGCCCACCCAGGCGACGGTGACGCACTCCTCGTGTTTCCATCGTTCGAAGAATGCGGGCAGCGGCGCGAGAAACTCCTCGATCGTCGGCCCATCGGGGTTTTCGCGCACAAAGATATAGCCGCCCCAGAGCGCCACGCTGGCCTCGGGCAATTGCAGCTTTTCATCGGTCAGATGGCCAAAATCCCAGCGGCAGGGGATATTGTTGATCGAGCCATCCTTGTTCCAGGCAAAGCCATGAAACGGGCAGACGAACTGGTCCGCGCTGCCGCTATCGGTCTTCAGCTTGCGGCCGCGATGCAGGCAGACATTGTGAAAGGCCCTGATCGAGCCATCATCCTGACGCACGAGCAGATAGGACCGCCCGGCGTTTTCATAGGTCACATAATCGCCCGGCTCCGGCATGTCCTCCACGCGTGCGGCAAATTGCCACACATTGGGCCACATCTTTTCCACCTCGGCCCGGAAAAAGGCGGGGTCGTAATAGCGGCGGGCATCCAATGCATCGGAGCCGAGATAGCGGTAGCGGTCCTCGGCGATAAAGGATGGTGGCGCGATGTCGTCGGCGGCGACAATGTCTTCCCAGCCCGGCCCGGGGCACCGCGCCACGGCGATAGTCTCGGCTAAATCGATATCGGCCACGGCAATGTCCTTCCCAGATTTTCTGAGAAGAAATTCCCATAATGGCAGGAGGGGCTTCTTGATTCAAATC
>CAIWFP010000312.1 GCA_903911985.1 uncultured Sphingomonadales bacterium | reverse complement strand
CACCCCTCCAGCGGCACCCCCGGCAACTGCTTCGCCGTGCGAATGGTCAGCGACGTCTTCACGCTGCCCACATTGGGGGCCACAGTCAGGCGTGAGGTCAGGAATTCCTGAAAGCTCTGCAAATCCTTCGCCACGATTTTCAGGATGAAGTCGATCTCGCCGTTCAGCATGTGGCATTCGCGCACTTCCGGCAGGGTACGCATGTGTTCCTCGAAGCCGCGCAACGCATCCTCGGCCTGAGACTTCAGGGAAACCATGGCAAACACCGTGATGGCAAAGCCCAGCTTCGCCCCATCCAGATCGGCGTGATAGCCGCGGATGATGCCGCTGTCCTCCAGCGCGCGCACGCGGCGCAGGCAGGGCGGCGCGGTCAGGCCGACGCGGGTGGCCAGCTCGACATTGGTGACGCGCCCTTCGTCTTGCAGTTCGGCCAGCAGGCGCCGGTCGATAGAATCGAGATTTGCCATGGGCCCCCAAATAATCCTGCCAGATATTCCTGCCAAATAATCCTGTGGGCAACTTTCGTACCCTGTGCGGCATGATTTGCCGGTAAACCGGCGTCCGGCCGCAATATTCTTGTCTATGCCCGCACCCGTCCCGTTTTGCAACGCGCCCCGCGCGCCGCTTTCGGTATCGGCTCCAGCTGATAGGTAGGGGCCCGTTACGGAAGCGCCCCGGCTCTTCCCCACAAGGCCCTCGCGGCACAACGGGAAATTCGCCAAACAGCCAATGCGTTATGATGACCGCCTTGCCACGGTTCTGCGCCTGCCCACACCCGGGCGGAACATGGCGCGCGTGCAGCTGACGCAATTGCTGGATCTGCTGGGCGCGGCGCCGAGCGAGGCGCGCGGTGATCTGCTTGACGCGGCCTATCTGCGGGTGAGCGCCCTGTGCACCGAGTTCCCCGACGCCGAGATTGCCGCCATGCTCGGCCAGCCGGGCTTGCGGCTACGTTCACCCCGGCTGGTGGCCAGCCTGTCCCATGCCGCGCCAGCGGTGGCCAGGGCCGCGCTGCACGCCGCCCGGCTGGAGGAGGCCTCCTGGCTGGATCTCATCCCCGCGCTGCCGCCTGCCTGCTGGTCGATGCTGTGGCAGCGGCGCGATCTGACCCCGGGCCCTCGCGAACTTCTGGCAAGGCTCGGCGGCGGTCGCATTGCCCTGGCGAATGCCGGTGGCGAGGCGGTGGCAAGCGATGACCTCGGCGGCGAGCCACCACTTGCCGCCCCATCCGGCACCGCGCCCATGGCCCCCTCACCGGCGCCACCCGTGAACCTCGCGGAAGCCCCCTCCCTCTCCGTTGGTGGGGAACCCCTCGCCGTGGCGACAGCGCCTGTGGACGGTGCAAGCCCGGCAGAAGCTCCAGCCCCCCTGACCGACACTGAACCAAAAGTAGCCACGCCCCCCACCGCCCAGCTCCCCGCCGACGAGGGCATTGGCGCCATCGTCCGCCGCATCGAGGCCTTCCGGCGGACGCGCGAGGCGGCGCAGCGCGAGGGGGCAGCCCCCCTGCCCTACTCGCAAGACGCCCCCCGCCTGCCACTGGGCGAGGAGCCCGGAGCCCCTGTCGCCATGGCCTTTGACATCGAGACCGATTGCGACGGCTGCGTCATTCGCGCCGACGCGGCGATTGGGCCAATGGTTGTTGGCCTGTGGCTTGGCGATATCGGCGAGGACAACGCGTCGGAAGGAGGCGCGGGGACGACCAGCGCGCTGGCCGAACTCATTGCCCACCAGCAACCCATTCGCGCAGTTGCCACCCATCTGACCGGCGCGCCGGCGATTTCGGGCGCATGGCAACTGGACGCAATTCCCCAATTCGACATACTGGGCGGCAGGTTTGTCGGCTATCTTGGCCGTTTGCGCCGCCGCGCCCCGGTTAATGCCGCCGCACTTGCGCCCCCAAGCCAGCCCGGCGAAAGCCCGGCCAGTGACGGGCAGCCTACCGACAGCCATGCCGACCGCCTGCGTCAGGCCCTGCACGAACTGCGCACCCCGGTGAATGCCATTCAGGGCTTTGCCGAGATCATTCAGCAACAATTGTTTGGCCCCACGCCGCATGAATACCGGGCGCTGGCGGCCGTTATCGCCGCCGATGCCGCGCGGATGCTGGCCGGTTTCGAGGAGTTGGAGCGCCTCGCCCGCATCGATTCCGGCGCCATGGAACTGACCGCCGGGACCAGCGATCTGGCCGATTGCGTTTGCGGCACGCTTGCGCGGCTGGAGCGCCACACCAGCGCCCATAACATCGCGCTGGAGCTGGACGGAATCGCCCGCCCACTGACGCTGGCGCTGGCCCCGATAGAAACCGAGCGGCTGTGCTGGCGGCTATTGGCCACGCTGGTGGCGGTCGCGGGCCACGGTGAAAGCCTGAGCCTGCGGCTTACCCGCAAGGCTGGGCTTGCCCGCATGTCGGTCAGCCTGCCCGCCGCTCTCGTCGCGCTGATTGACGGGGAGGGCGAAGCCGCCCTGTTCCGCGCGGCGGTGCATCCCGCGCAAGAAGGGCCGAGCGCCGGCATGTTCGGCACCGGCTTTGCCCTGCGGCTGGCCCGGGCAGAGGCGCGGGTCGCCGGCGGCGGGCTGACGGTGGAACGGGAACGCGATGGCGCCACCTTGTGTTTATACCTGCCGGGCTTGACCCAAATCGACACAGGCCATAGCGTTGAACCCCGGGGGAAATTTCCCTGATTCACGCGATTTAGGCCGGTATATCCGGTTCAAGGGAACATTTTGTCTGAAGCGAATATCATCGATCTGAAAAATTGCTCCAGACCGGTTCGGTTCAAGGAGGGCTTTGGGCAACGCTATCTTCTCACGGTCGACACCGAGGAGGATTTCGACTGGACCGAGCCACTGGCCCGCACCGCCCACCGTATCGACAGCGTTGCCCGGCTCCGCAAGTTCCAGCAATTTTGCGAGGGACGCGGGGTGGTGCCGGTATATCTCATGGATTACCCCATCGCCACGTCACCGCTGGCCGCCGAATTGCTGCGCGGGGCCGTGGCCGAGGGCCGGGCGGAGATCGGCGTGCAGCTGCACCCATGGGTCAGCCCGCCAAACGAGGAGGTTATCAACGAGTTCAACAGCTTCGCGGGCAACCTCCCCCAACATCTCGAACGCGCGAAACTGATGAAACTGCATGAGGCGATCCTCACCAATTTCGGCCAGCCCCCGCTGATCTACCGTGCCGGACGCTATGGCATCGGCCCCAACACCGCCGCAATTCTGCGCGAGGCGGGCATCGCCATCGACACTTCGGCCCGCGCCCGGTTCGACTATAGCGACGGTGGTGGCCCCAATTTTCAGGATTTGCCCATCCTGCCGTGGTGGGTTGGCGAACCGGGCAGCCTGCTCGAACTGCCGCTGACCACGGTCTATTCCGGATTGTTGAGCAAGCTGGGGCCCCTGCTGTTTCCGCTGACACAGCGCCTGCCGGGCCTGCGGGGCTTTCTGGCCCAGCTGGGCCTGCTGGAGCGTATTCCCATCACCCCGGAAGGCGTTACGGTCGAGGAGGCGCTGCGCGGCGTGGATGTGGCCGTGCGCGAAGATCTGCCGGTGCTGGTTCTGTCGTTTCACAGCCCCTCGCTGTCTCCCGGCCACACGCCCTATGTGCGCAACCAGGGCGACCTCGACGATCTTTATGACTGGTGGCGGACCATCTTCGCCCGGCTGGGCGAACGCGGCGTGCTGCCGACCACGGTTCGCGAGATTATGGCCAGCGTCGAGCTTGCCTAACGCGGCAAGCTGGCCTAGTGGCCGCGCTTGCTTAGTCGGGTCAGCCCGGCTAACGGGTGGGCGCTTGCTGGTTCCAGACCGGTGAGCAGGATGGGCCTGTAGCTCAGCGGTTAGAGCTGGCCGCTCATAACGGCTAGGTCGCGGGTTCGAATCCTGCCGGGCCCACCATCTTCCGGCGGAGGAAACTCCGCCAAACCCCAGGTCGGGGAGTAGCGCAGCCTGGTAGCGCATCTGCTTTGGGAGCAGAGGGTCGCAAGTTCGAATCTTGTCTCCCCGACCAATTTTTCAAAATCGCCGAAGAATGTTTGTGGCCGCCTCCGTCACCTCTGGCGCCGCCAATCTTGCGCGAAACGCATGTTGCGCTTGCACAGGCGCGCGGATTGGCCAATGGGCGATCCCATGCTCGCCCGCCTGCCCCGCCGTTTCGCCGTGCTGTTCAGCCTGCTGCTGCTCGCGGCCAGCGTATGGTGCCTGACCACCCAGCCACCGCCGATCCGCGTGGCGGCAAAGGGCGGCTATACCGACGTTCACCTCTATCACGACATCGCCGCCGAACTGGTGAAGGGCCGCCCCTATCATCAGGCCGCGGCCGATATGCACCGGCTGCATCACTATCCGCTCAAGCCCTTCGTCACCATGCGCCTGCCCACTTTGGCGGAGATCGGCGCGCATCTGGGCTGGCATGGGGTACAGGTACTGGCCTATGCGCTGGCCTTCGTCGCCATCTTCCTGTGGATCATCGCGCTGGAAGGCCGGCTTCACTGGGTGGAGCAGGTGCTGATCGGCGGGGCCGCGGGCACGGGCGCCGCCATGGTTTCCAATCAGGGGCTGATGGCGATGCATGAATATTGGGGCGGGCTGTTCATCGCCATCGCGCTGGCCGCCCGCATGCGGTGGCCGCGCCAGTGGTGGTGGCAAGTGGCCGCCATTGCCTGTGGCCTTGCCATCCGCGAGCTGGTCTTGCCCTATGCGATGCTGGCCCTGGCCTTCGCTCTGGCAGACCGGCGCTGGCGCGAGGGCGCGGGCTGGCTGGTGGTTATCGCCGGCTTTGGCGCCTTCATGGCCTGGCATGCCGCGCAGGTGGCGGCGCTGGTGCGCCCGGGCGATATCACCTCGGCCGGCTGGCATGCCGCGCAAGGCTTCTCCGCTTTCCTGAAGGCGGTGGTCTACACCTCCTCACTGGGCCCCCTGCCCCGCCAGCTGGCGCTGTTGCTGGCCATGCTGCCGCTGGTCGGCTGGCTGGTGCTACCGGGCCGCGCGGGGCTCTTCGCGCAGCTGCTGATCCTCGGCTATGTGGTGATGATCTCAGCCTTCTCGCGGGCGGACACTTTCTATTGGGGCGGCATCATGCTGCCGTGGTATTTCATTGGCTGGGCCCTGCTGCCGCGCAGCCTTTGGCAGTTGTGGTGGGCCATCCGCCAGCCACAAGGACGCTTTGCGCGGGTCTCCGGCATAATTTCCTGACCCCGCGCCTCTCGGCCCTTGCGCGAATGCTTGCAGCCCCCGGGGCCAGCGGGTAGAGGCAGCGCAACTTTTTCCCGAACTTCCCGTTTATTTCCGGAGACACGCACCGTGGCCGCGCAATACGCCTATGTCATGAAGGACATGACCAAAACCTTCCCCGGCGCCCCCAAGCCGGTGCTGAGCAACATCAGCCTGCAATTCTATCAGGGCGCCAAGATCGGCATCGTCGGCCCCAACGGCGCGGGCAAGTCCACGCTGATCAAGATCATGGCCGGCATCGACAAGGATTTTACCGGCGAAGCCTGGCCGGGTGAATATATCACCACCGGCTATCTGGAGCAGGAGCCGCAGCTCGACACCACCAAAAACGTATTGGAAAACGTGAAGGATGGCGCCCGCGCCACCGCCGATCTGGTGGATCGCTTCAACGAGATCAGCAACATCATGGCCGACCCGCCAGAGGACGTCGATTTTGACGCCCTGATGGACGAAATGGGCACGCTGCAGGAGAAGATCGACGCGGTCGACGGCTGGACGCTCGATAACCAGCTGGAGATCGCCATGGAGGCGCTGCGCTGCCCGCCGGGCGACTGGGAAGTGGCCAATCTGTCGGGTGGTGAGAAGCGCCGCATCGCGCTGACCCGCCTGCTCATCCAGAAGCCCGACATCCTGCTGCTCGACGAGCCCACCAACCACCTCGACGCCGAAAGCGTGAAGTGGCTGGAAAACCACCTGAAGGAATATGCCGGCGCGGTGCTGATGATCACCCACGACCGCTACTTCCTCGACAATGTGGTGGGCTGGATCCTCGAACTCGATCGCGGAAAATATTTCCCCTATGAGGGCAACTATTCCACCTATCTGGAAAAGAAGGGCAAGCGCCTGGAGCAGGAGGACCGCGAGGCCACCGGCCGCCAGAAGGCGATCAACGACGAGCTGGAGTGGATCCGGGCCGGCACCAAGGGCCGCCAGACCAAGAGCAAAGCGCGTATCAAGAAGTTCGAGGAACTGGTCTCGGCCCAGAACCAGCGCGGCCCCGGCAAGGCGCAGATCGTCATTCAGGTGCCGGAACGCCTTGGCGGCAAGGTTATCGAGGCCAAGAACATCTCCAAGGCCTATGGCGACAAGCTGTTGTTCGAGGATCTCTCCTTCCTGCTGCCGCCCGGCGGCATTGTCGGCGTTATCGGCCCGAACGGCGCGGGTAAATCCACGCTATTCAAGCTGCTGACCGGGCAAGAGCAGCCCGACAGCGGCGAGGTTGATATCGGCAGCACCGTGCGCCTCGGCTATGTCGACCAGAGCCGCGACCACCTCGACCCCACCAAGAACGTGTGGGAGGAAATCTCTGATGGCCTCGACTACATGAAGGTCAACGGCTTCGACACCAGCACCCGGGCCTATGTCGGCGCCTTCAACT
>CAIWFP010000311.1 GCA_903911985.1 uncultured Sphingomonadales bacterium | reverse complement strand
GCTACCTCGCGCCGGGAGACGGAATGGGGTTTGGGGCCTAAGGCCCCAAGACTTTCGCCTTTTTCTCCGCTTAAAGCCCCAGAACCTCTTTCATCCCGTATCGCCCGGGTGCCTGACCGACGAGCCACAGGGCGCCGCGCACCGCGCCCCGGGCGAAGATGCCCCGGTTTTCGGCGAGGTGGGAGAGGGTGAGGCGTTCGTTGTCGGCGAGGAAGAGGACGCTGTGGTCGCCGGCGACGCTGCCGCCGCGTAAGGCGGCGAAGCCGATGGTGCCGGGCTGGCGGGCGCCGGTGATGCCTTCTCGCGCGGGGGTGCGGGCTTCGGCGAGGGGCACGGCGCGGCCTTTCGCGGCGGCCTCGCCGAGGAGGAGGGCGGTGCCGGAGGGGGCGTCGACCTTCATGCGGTGGTGGGTCTCGACGATCTCGATATCCCATTCATCGCCGAGGCGGCGGGCGGCTTCCTCGACCAGCGCGGCGAGCATGTTGACGCCGAGCGAGGTATTGCCAGTCTGGAGGACGGGGATGGACTGGGCGGCGCTGTCGATGAGCCAGTGGTGGCGTTCCTCAAGGCCGGTGGTGCCGATGAGGATGGGGATGCCCGAGGCCATGGCGGCGTCGAGGTTCGCCTCCAGCGCGTGGGGGGAGGAGAAGTCGATGAGGACCTGTGAGGCGGCGGCGAGGGTGGCTGGGTCGCCGCCCTTATCGATGCCGCCGGAGAGGGTGTGGCCAGCGGCGGCGATGGCCTCCGCCAAGGCGTGGCCCATGCGCCCCTCGCTGCCGATGATGCCGATTGCGACCGGCTGGGGATTGGTCATTGAAACTCTCCTGTCAGGCGTGCTTCATGGGCGACATGAGCAAAATCCGCAATATCGTCATCCTTACCGGAGCCGGGGTTTCCGCCGAAAGCGGCATTGATACGTTTCGCGGGGCCAATGACGGACGGGGCGGGCTTTGGGAGGAGCACCGGGTGGAGGATGTCGCCACGCCTGAGGCCTATGCCGCCGACCCCGGGCTGGTGCTGCGGTTTTACGATATGCGGCGGGCGTCGATACAGACCAAGCAGCCCAATGCGGCGCATCTGGCGCTGGCGCGGCTGGAGGCGGAATGGGCCGGATCGGGACGGGGCGCGATACTGATCGTGACGCAGAATGTCGATGATCTGCACGAGCGGGGCGGGGCTAAACGGGTGCTGCATATGCACGGCGAGCATTTATCCGCCTGGTGCGGGGCCTGCGATGGGCGGATGGAATGGACCGGGCCGCTGATCGACCGGCCGCCCTGCCCGCTGTGCGGGGCGCGGGCGCTGCGGCCGGATATCGTGTGGTTTGGCGAAATGCCCTATCGCATGGAGGAGATCTACGCCGCGCTGAGGGAGGCCGACCTGTTCGTCTCGATCGGAACCTCAGGCGCGGTCTATCCCGCCGCCGGGTTTGTGCGCCATGCGCGGGAGATGGGCGCGCGGACGCTGGAGCTCAATCTGGAGGCTAGCCAAGGATCGGCGTGGTTTCATGAAAGCAGGCTGGGGGCGGCCACGGAACTGGTGCCGGAATGGGTGGAGGAGGTTTTGGCGGGGGATGAGGCTGGGGGGTAGGGTGAAGGGAAGGGAAGGGAAGGTGCGAGGGACTCGTCCCTCGCGCTCCCTTGCCCTGTCGTCGTGGTGCCCGGGTTCGGCCAAGCGCAATGTCGCAGCGCCGCAGGCTATTGAAGCCGCTGCGCGGCAAGGCGCCACGCTGGATGGGATGCGCTGAGCAAGACAGGATTGGGAGCGCGAGGGTGTAACACCCTCGCATCTATTTCTCCCTTAAACTGCTTTCCCTTACCCGCAGCCCTTGCAGCCGGGGTCTTTGGCGATCGACAGGGGGCGCAGGGTGAGGCCGAGGCCGTCGATGAGGTGGAGGCGGCCCCATTGGGGGTCTCCCAGCGTTGAGGTGCCCGCCAGGAGGACGCGGATGGCGGACATGGCGGCGAAGGCGCCCACGAGGCCGACAAAGGCGCCCAGCACGCCATCATCGGCGCAGGTATCGCAGCCCTCGGCGTCGAAGGCGTCGCCGACGAAGCAGCGGTAGCAGGATTCGCCGGGGAGATGGCCGGCGAAATTGGCGACCTGGCCCTGAAAGCGGCCGACGGCGGCGCTGGTGAGGGGGATGCCGAGTTTTACGCAGGCG
>CAIWFP010000310.1 GCA_903911985.1 uncultured Sphingomonadales bacterium | reverse complement strand
TCCGGAGTGACTGGAGTTCAGACGTGTGCTCTTCCGATCTCGCCAGACCCGCTGTCACCACGCCGCCGGGCGAATTGATGTACATCGAGATGTCCTTGCTGGGGTTCTCGCTTTCGAGGAACAGCAGCTGGGCGACGATCAGCGAGGCCATGTGATCCTCAACTTCGCCGGTCACAAAGATAATCCGTTCGCGCAGCAGGCGCGAGAAGATGTCGAACGCGCGCTCACCGCGGCTCGATTGCTCGACCACCGTCGGCACCAAAGCGCCGGTGAATGGGTCGCGGGAGAACTTACCTTGGCCGTCAGACGCGCCAAACAGATCGAGCATCGGGAATCCTTAAACTGGTTGAACCGCCTATCTCGCGTCTGAACGGCCAATGTTCAAGGGCGTTAACCCTCAAATGAACGACAATTAGCCCGCCAAGCCACTTGCCAGACGCAAATCGCCTCTTAGCATCGTGCAATTGTTCGGGGAGCCACACATGATCCGCCCACTTAAACTGCTACCCCTGCTCTTTGCCCTGCCCGGCTGCGCGGCCATTCCGCACCAGAACCTCGCCAGCGCGCCATCGCAGGTTTCCGCCTATGTCCAACGGATCGAGGCGCTCGATAAACAGGGGCCGAAGATCAATGCGGTGATCGCGATCAACCCCGATGCCTATCGCATGGCGCAAAAGGCCGAAGGCATGAGCGGTCCCCTTGCGGGCAAGGTGGTGCTGATCAAGGACAATATCGAAACGCTCGATCCGATGGCGACCACTGCCGGAAGCCTTGCGCTGAAAGACAACATTACCCACCGCGATGCCCCGCTGGTAGCGAACCTGCGCGCGGCGGGCGTGGTGATCCTCGGCAAGACCAACCTGAGCGAATGGGCGAACATTCGCGGCAACCGCTCCAGCTCCGGCTGGAGCGGTGTCGGTGGGCAGACGCGCAACCCGCACGCGATTGATCGCAGCCCCTGCGGCTCTTCGGCGGGCAGCGGCGCGGCGGTGGCGGCAGGGATGAGCTGGGCGGCGATTGGTACCGAGACTGACGGCTCGATCACCTGCCCCGCCTCCATCAACGGCATCGTCGGGCTTAAGCCTACCATCGGCCTCGTGAGCCGTAACCACATCGTGCCGATCAGCCACAGCCAGGACACGGCCGGGCCGATGACCACCAGCGTAGCCGACGCCGCGCTGCTGCTCACTGCGATGGCCGGAAGTGATCCAGCAGACCCTGCCACGGTGAGCGCCGACCAGCACAAGCAGGACTTCGCTAGGGGCCTTGATTCTGCGAACCTCAGCGGTGTCCGCATCGGCGTGCTGCGCAAGGCCGTGGGCAACAGCCGCGGTGTGAACGCGCTGTTCGATGCTGCGCTGGCCGATCTGAAGCGCGGCGGCGCAGAGATTGTCGAGCTGGATTTTGAAGGCAACGAGGCGATGTACAAGGGCGAAAGCCTCGTGCTGCGCTGGGAGTTGAAGCACGACCTGAACGCCTATCTCCAGTCGCTCCCCGGCAACCCGCCAATCCGCAGCCTCAACGACGCCATCGCCTGGAACAAGGCGCATGATCCGGAGGAACTGCGCTGGTTCGGGCAGGAAACCTTCGAAGCCGCCGACAAGCTGAGCGACGAAGCGGCTTACAAAAAGGCTCGCGAGGAATCGCTGCGGCTGGCAGGCAAGGGAGGGATCGACAAGCTGCTGGCCGATCACAAGCTGTCCCTGCTGATCTTCCCCACCGAGGGCCCCGCATGGCCGATTGACCTAATCACCGTCAGCCACGGGCTGGACGTCGGCGCAGGCAGTATCGCCGCCATCGCCGGCTACCCCCACCTCACCGTGCCGATGGGCGCGGTGGAAGGCCTGCCGGTGGGGCTGAGCTTCGTCGCCGGGCAGTGGGAGGACCGCAAGGTGCTGGAAGCAGGCGCGGCCTATGAGAAGCTGCGAAGTGCGAAGCTGGCAGTGCCGGGGTTTAGAAGGTGGGGGGAGTGAGCGGAGGCGACTGAGTTTTCAGCGTCTTCGGCAATCGACTGCTTTCCGGAGAAAGCAGGTCTACCTGCGCTCCCCGGTGAACGCAGTGAGCAAGCAGCGATGTCACCAGCAAACCTTCAACAGCGAGCGAATCTCGCGAGACGCTTTGTTTGCAACCTGCAGCGGGGCAATTCCTTCTTTGGGAGAAGGGAGCGATGAGGGGTGATTTTAATCGCCCAACCAATCGGCTGTGATCTCGCCCCTATGCCCCTCCGGCGCCAGCGTGGCGCGCAGGGCTTCCAGCAGAGGCGGCAGCCCTTCCGTGAAGGCGTAGGGCGGGTTAACGATGAAGAGGCCTGCGCCGTTGTAGATGCCGGGCTGATCGGCATCATACAGCCAATGCTCCACCACCAGGAGCTTGGGGATGCCGAGCTTGTGCAGCTTCTCCTTCCACCGCCGATGCGTGGCGCGGTCTTTCAGCGGGTACCAGATCACCGTCACGCCATGCGCCCATTTGCGGTGAGCCGCGGCGAGGGTGGCTGTGATACGGGCGCGTTCGTCCGTCTGCTCGTATGGCGGGTCGACCACCACCACGCCGCGAGGCGTTCGGGGCGGCAGCAGCGCCAGCCAAAGCTCGTAGGCGTCGCGCTCATGCACGGCAGCGGGTGTGTCGCGCATCGCGCCGCGCAGGGCATAGACGTCCTGGGCATGTTTTTCGTTCAGGATCAGAAAATCCTGCGGCCGCAGAAGCTGCGCCAGAATTCGCGGCGAGCCGGGATAGAGCTGCGGCCCAGAACCCGCATGCTCCCCGAGATTCACCGACTGGCCGACATTCACCGCCTGCACGGCGGCGCGGTAGTCGTTCAGCAAGGGGTTCGCGTCGGCAAAGGCCCGCAGCACGCCCCCCGCGCACTCGCCGGTGCGCCTCGCCTCCTCGCCGTCAAGGTCGTAAAGCCCGCAGCCGGCATGGGTGTCGATCAGGGTCAGCGCGCTGTCTTTTTGCTGCAAGGCCCGCACGAGGGCGATCAGCAGGCAATGCTTCACGACATCGGCGCTATTGCCAGCATGGAAGGAATGACGATAATTCATTGTGGTGCAAAATCCTGGCGATCTGCCTCTTTTACGGGTTGCTGGGCGCGGTTGCCGAGCGCGAGGCGATTGAAGTAACCAATCCGGTGCTAGTATAAAGTCGGAGGGAAACCTTCAACGCACTTCTGCGCGAGGGGATAATCCCCGCGCAGCTATCGCTTTTGCCTTCCCTTTCGACTCCCACGCCCCTGCCCTTCGCCCTTCCCCGTCACGGTAATCCTGGGAATCCTCTCCGGGCGTCGGACGGGGCCATTTTCGTCATGGATGAGCCATGCCCCTTCGGGGATGGGGTTTTTGTCGGGGACGCGGCGGGGTGGCGGGTAGGCATAGCCGGGGGGTGGGAGGGGGAAGGGTTCCTCCGCTTCATCCGGGCTTTGCGCGGGGGGTGGCGGGGGGTTGTGCAGGCGCTCGGCCATGCGGTTGAGGCGGGCGACGAGGGCGGCGAATTCGGGGTTGGTGGCGGGATCGTTGTCGGCCGGGGGCGTGGCAGCGCGGCGTTCGGTCTGCCACTCGGCGCGCCAGTGGCGGATGAGGGCGATGTGGGCGGGTTCGGGGGGGTTGGGCGTGTCGGCTTTTGGGGGCTGCGTGGATTTTGGCTGCTGTTGGGCGGCGAGGAAGGCGTGGAAGGCGTCCATGGGGTGCGGGATGGCATGGAACGGGGGGTGTAGGACAGGTGTGTTGGGGGGCGAAATACCATTTTCCTACTGGGGGGCGGGTTTGGTATTCAAACCCTCCATGCGGATGGGGTTTCCTACAGGGAGCCTGGGCTTTGCGTGTTTCTTCCAAATCCAAGGGTGGACGTGGTGCCGGGGCGGCGGATGCGCCCGGGGGCAAGGTGGGGCGGTGCAAGTCGGCCAAGTGCAAGTCTGGGCGGCCGGGGCGGCGGACTTCGCGGGTGGCCTTTGTGGGGGAGGAGCCGGGGGAGGACGATCCCTTGCTGGCTTTCGAGCCTTACCGGCACAGGGCGCCGAGGAGCAATTCGATCACGCCAGCGCGGCAGGTGCGGTTTGTGATGGCGCTGGCCGCGACGGGCATCGTGACGCAGGCGGCCCGGGAGGTGGGGGTTTCGCTGGAGGCCCTGTACCGGTTGCGGGCGATGCCGGGGGCGGAAGGGTTTGCCGCGGCGTGGGAGGCGGCGCTCGATCGCGGGATGGCGCGGCTGGAGGATTGCGCTCTGGAGCGGGCGATAGAGGGCGAGGAGCGCGTGACATATCACAACGGCAAGGTGGTGGGGCGGTGGCGGCGGTATGACACGCAGCTGCTGATCTTCCTGCTGCGGCAGCGAAGGCCGGCGCGGTTTCATGACGGGCGGTTTATGGACCGGGTGGAGATGGAGCGGCTGCGGCGGGCCTATCGCGAGGGGTTTGACGCGGTGGAGGCGGCGGGGGATGAGCCGGGGGCGATCATGGCCTCGGTAAACGCCAAGTTCGACCGGATGCGGGCCGAGCAGTTCGTGAAGGCGGAGCGGGACGCAAGGGGGGATGGCGGGGAGCTGGGGGTTTGACAGGTGGGGGGTTTGACAGGTTGGGCGGGCTTGCGCCAAGGAGCGGACGGCCGCTGCGGCGCGCCGTGGGCCGGCTGCTAACCTGAGGTTCTGACGATGATTGCCCGGCCGTTTGGTATTGATTTGGCGGCATGGTGGCGGGTGCTGGGGGGCCGGGCGCTGGGGATTGCCTGTGCGCTGGGGATTGCCTGCGCGCTGGGGCTGGTGTCGCAGGCGGGGGCTATGGCCGATGGGGTGCCGGGCGGGATGGCGCCAGAAAGCAGGGGCGCGGGCAAGATTGTGGCGGCGGGGGGCCCTGGTGTGGATGGCTTCGGGCCGGGCACGGTGGCGCTTACCTTTGACGATCTGCCGGGGATGACCATCCTGCCTGATCAGGCCTATGTGGAGCGGTTTAACGCCGAGCTTATCGCCGGGCTGCGGCGCCACCATATCCGGGCGACCGGCTTTGTGGTGGAGGGCAAGCTGGACGATCTGGTGCGGGAGAGGCAGATCGGGGTGTTGAAGGCGTGGAGCAAGGCCGGAATGGGGCTGGGCAATCATACTTTCAGCCATGAGACGCCCAATAGCATCGGGGCACAGGCCTATATTGCCGATATTGCCCTGGGGGAGCCGATTACGCGGGCGTTGCTGGCGGGACGGCATCAGAGGTTGCGCTGGTTTCGCCACCCCTATCTGGAGACGGGATCCCCCGCGCCGGTGCGGCAGGCGATTGACGGCTGGCTGGCCGCGCATGGCTATCGCGTGGCGCCGGTGACGATCGATGCCGACGATTGGGAATTCGCCGAGCCCTATGACGACGCCATCGGCCACCATAATGACGCGCGGGCCCGGGCGATACGCGCGGAATATCTCGATTATACCGAAGCGACGATCATCTGGTCGCAAGGGGCGGCGCAGGCCCTGTTTGGCCGGCAGATCGCCTTTGTGATGATGCTGCATGACACAAGGTTGAACGCCGACTGTATCGACGATCTGGCCGCCATGTTGCGGCGACGGCGTTTGCGCCCGGTCAGTCTCGACAGGACCATGCGCGACAGGGCCTATGCCACGCCCGACACCTATTCCGGCACGGATGGGATCGAATGGCTGGAACGTTGGGCCACAACGCTCAACAAACCGCTCGCCTGGGATGATTTTCGGCTTGTGCCCAAGGATATAGCGGACGACTATGCACGGGTCGACCACGACACCAACTGACGTGGAGGCGCCCAATTTGACGCGGCGGCGCCCGTATAGCCTGCAGCAAAGCCATGGATCGGGGCCCAATCCATGGCTTTGCTGCAGGTGCGAAAAAAACGCTTACCGGCATGGGGAAATGCGGCTAAAGGAGGAGTAATGATACACTCCGTATCAATTAATGCCACCCGGCACGCCAGGGAGTATTCGCCATGTCGGCCCACCTAAAAACCATTGGACTGGCGGCACTGGCATTATTGCTGCTGGTCGGGCTCGGTTGGCTGGTCTCCTATGAATTGCGCGGACGCTACTTTCAGGCAACCGATGATGCCGCTGTCGCCGCCGATTCGGTGACGATCAGCGCCAAGCTCTCGGGATATGTTCGCGCTTCCGCCGTGGCGGACAATCAGGAAGTGGCACGCGGGGCTCCCCTGCTGGATATCGACCCGACCGACTATGCCACCCATCTTGCCGCCGCCCGGGCCGACCTCGGTTCGGCGCTGGCCGCCGCCCGCGCCGCCACCGCCGGGCAGGCCGAGGCCGAGGCCGCCGCGCGCGCCGCGAAAATCGACGCGGATCTGGCCGCCCGGGAGGTGGAGCGTTACACCCCCCTCGCCCGCAGTGGCGCGGAGCCCGCCGAGAAGCTGGCGCAACTGACCGCCACGCGCGACCGCGCCGTGGCGGCGCTGGCGCAGGCGCGGGCGCGGATAGCCAGTGTTGCCGCGCAAGCCAGCCAGCTGGCCGCGCATAGCGATGCCGCAAGGGTTGCCGAACAATCCGCCGGCAACGATCTGGCCGCCACGCATCTTGTTGCGCCCATAGCCGGCCGGGTGGCGAGCAAGGCCCTGCGCGTGGGGCAATTTGTGCAGCCCGGCCAGCGCCTGCTGACCATTGTGCCCACCAGCGACGCCTATGTGCTGGCCAATTTCAAGGAAACACAGGTCGGGCTGATGCGGCCGGGTCAACCCGCCGATATCCGCGTGGACGCCCTGCCCGGCGTTCACTTTGCCGGTATGGTGGAGAGCATTACCCCGGGCACCGGCGCCAATTTCTCGCTGATCCCGCCGCAGAACGCCACGGGCAATTTCACCAAGATCGTCCAGCGCGTACCGGTGCGTATCCGTATTCTGGCCGGGCCTGTGGCGCGCCGGGTACTGGTGCCGGGCCTGTCGGTGGTGGTCAGTGTCGACACGCGCGGCGGCGCGGCCGAGATGGACGCCATTCGCGCCGAGGCGGATAGCGGGCGTCCGTGACGGGCGCTTTCACCGAGGCCCAACCGATGGCCATGCCCGGAGGCGCGGGTGGCGCGGGTGACACGAGGGGCGCCACGAGGGGCGCGGGTGACGCGGGCGGCGCGTCACAGAAGGCCAGTCTGGCGGATTGGCTGGCGGTGGTGGCAGGCACGCTGGGCGCGCTGATGGCCCTGATGGATATTTCCATCGTCAACGCCTCCCTGCCCGTCATTCAGGGCGAGATCGGCGCCACGCCCAGCGAGGGAACATGGGTCGGCACCGCCTATCTGGTGGCCGAGATCACGGTTATCCCGCTGACCGCCTGGCTGGAGCGAATGCTCGGGCTGCGCTGGATGCTGATTGGTGGCGCGACACTGTTCACCGTTTTCTCCGTCATGTGCGGCCTCTCGTCGACGCTGGCGATGATGATTGCCGGACGGCTGGGTCAGGGGCTGACCGGCGCGGTGATGATCCCCACCGCCTTCACCCTTGCCGCCACAAGGCTTCCTCCGGCGCAACAGGCCGTGGGTCTGGCACTGGTGGCGGTGGCGGCGCTGCTGGGGCCGGCAATCGGGCCGGTGGTGGGGGGCTGGCTTACCGAGAATGTCAGCTGGCATTATGCCTTTTTCATCAATGTGCCGATCTGCGCGGTGCTGGTCGCGCTGCTGGTGCTGGGCATCGCCCCCACCCCGCGCAACTGGCGCGAACTGCGCGAGGCGGATGTCATCGGCATATTGGGGATGGGGATGGGTCTGGGCGGGCTGACGACCTTCCTCGAGCTGGGTGAGCGCGAACAGTGGTTTGATTCCCCCCTGATCTGGCGGATAACCGCGCTGAGCCTGACCGGCTTCGCCCTGATCGCCTATAGCCAGTTCCGCGCCAAGCGGCCTGTGCTCAAGCTCGCTCTGTTGCGCAATAACGGCAATCTGGCAGCGGCCGCGACGATGCTGTGGGCGCTGGGCGTCATGATGTATGGCATTTTGTATATCACCCCGCAGTTTCTGGCGGCTGTGGCGGGGTATAACGCGCTGCAGGCCGGGCAGGTGTGCTTCATCTCGGGCTTCTGTTCCATTCCCGCCGCCATATGTTATCCCGCCCTCGTCCGCCGCGTCGATGTCAGGGTGCTCACCGCGTGCGGCATGGCCAGTTGCAGCCTTTCCTGCCTGGCGGCGGGGGGCCTGAGCGCCGCCGATAGTGGCAGCGCCTTCACCCTCTCGCAGGTGCTTCTGGGCCTCGCCCTGATCTGGTGTTCCCTCCCGCTTACCCAGGTGGCGCTGGCCGGTATCGCGGTGGAGGACACCGGCGAGGTCAATGGCATCATGGCTGTCGCCCGCAACCTTGGCGGATCAATCGGGCTTTCCGCCATCGCCAGCTATCAGGACCGGCGCCTCGACTTTCACCACTGGCGCATAAGTGGCGCGGTACAGGCCAACGCTGGCGATGTTCAGGGCTGGCTGGACCAGACCGGAGCCATGATGGGTGGCGGGCCGGAGGGAGCGGCGGCGGCGTTGCGGATGATCGACGGACAGGTTTCCCTCGACGCGCTGGTCATGACCTTCAACGACCTGTTTCTCTGCCTTGCCGTAATCGCGGCATTGATGGTGCCGCTGGTGTTTTTTCTTAAACCAATGAAGCCGGGCGCTGCCCCGGCGATGGGGCATTGATGGCGTCTTATCGAAATCGGTTGGCATATGGGGCCATGTTGCGCGTGGGTCTGGCATTGGTGCTGTGCAGCACATTGGCGGCCTGCAAGGCCGGGCCGGACTATGCCCCTCCCCCGGCGCCGGAATCGCTCGCCCTGGCGCGGGGGGCGTTTCTGCGCGGCGGGGGAGCCAGCACCGCGCCCGTGGCCCGCTGGTGGCAGGCGTTTGGCGATGCCGACCTTAACCGGCTGGTGGAGAGTGGCCTCGCCCATGCCCCGGCCATAGCGGAAGCCGAGGCAAGGTTGCGTCTGGCCCGCGCCGGCCTTTCAGCCGCCCATGCCGCGCAATGGCCGGGCATGAGTGCCAACGCCGCCTATGTCCACACCCACCTGCCCGCGCAAAGCCTCGGCGGGGCGCTGGGTGGCAGCGAGCTGTCGGCGCTTGGCTTTGACGCGCAATGGGAGCTGGACCTGTGGGGCGGACAGCGCCGCAGCGTGGAGAAGGCGCGCGCCGGAGCCGAGGCACAAGCCGCGCGTCTGGCCGATGCGCAAGTGTCGCTGTCAGCAGAGATTGTGCGGGCCTATGTTTCCCTGCGGGCGAGCGAAGCCACTCAGGCGGTGCTGGCCAGTCAGCTAGGTCTGGATCGCCAGTCGGTCGATCTGATGCGCCAGCGGCTGGCGGCCGGCACCGTGGGGCAGCAGGCGGTGGAGGCCGCCGAAGCAGGGCTCAACCACGCAGAGGCCGACGCCGCGCGGAGCGAGGCGGAAACCGCTGTCTGGCGCGATGCGCTGGCGGTGTTGACTGGTCAGGCCCCGGGAGCACTGGACAAGCTGCCCCCGGCCACTGCGCCGCAGGGCATACCGCTGCCGCCCGCGCAGGTGGCGATTGGCGACCCCGGCGGCATGCTGGCGCGGCGCCCCGATATTCGCGCGGCCGAAGCCGACTATGCCGCCGCCACGGCGGGCGTGGGCGAGGCCAGGGCGCGGCGCTATCCCGGCATATCGTTGCTGGGTCTGGTTGGCGTGGGCGGTAGCAGCTTGCCCAACCTGGTTAATTCCGGGCAGGGAGCCGCGATCCTCATGCCCCGCCTGACATGGGATTTTCCCGACTTTGGCCGGGTGGAAGCCGGGGTGCGCGGCGCGAAGGCGGGGCGTGAGGCGGCTCTGGCGGCCGATAACGGACGGGTCCTCGCCGCCCTGCGGGACGCTGAATCCGCCCTCGCCCGCTATGGCGCCGCGCGACTGGCGGAGCGGCAGGCGGTTCAGGCCGCCGAACACGCACAGACCATCGCGGGGCTGGAGCAACAGCGGGCCAGCGCGGGGGTGGTGGCCAATTCCGCCGCCATCGCCGCGCAGGTTTCCGCCAATGAGGCGGCGATGGCCGAGATTGACGCGCGCGCCGGGCTTACTCTGGCCTATGCCGCATTGGCGAAGGCGTTGGGGTTGGGGTGGCAGCGGTAATTCAGCCAGGGCGGTGAACTGGCGGGACGCTGCCGGTTAAGCGGCCTTGGCGCTATTGGCGCTTTTGCGGCATAATGCGTGCAGGACTCCCCAGCCGGTGATGATCATTTCCCGCCATCGCCCATAATCAGCACGATCCGCCCGGCCGCCTTGCCGGAGTAGGCCTCGTTCATCGCGGCGGCATAGTCCTCCATCGGATAGCGCGCGGCGATGGCCGGGTGGAACTTGCCCTGCCCGGCCAGTTCGGCCACCGTCTTGCGATAGGCGGCGGATTCCTCCGGGCGGGCAATGCCATGGCCGCGCACGTCCACGCCCACGAGGCTGGCCATCTTCAGCAAGGGCAAATTGGTTTTCAGCGCAGTCATGCCCGCCGGAAAGCCGATGACCAGATGCCGCCCATCATAGCCCAGCGTGCGGAAGGCGAGATCGGTGGCCTCGCCGCCCACGGGATCGAACACGATATCGACCGGCTTGCCATCGTTGGCGGCGCGTATCTGTTCGCGCCAATCCTCAGCGCCACTCGCCACCGCCGCATCGGCGCCGCCGGCCAGCGCCGCCTGCCGCTTGGCCTCGCTGGAGGCCGAGGCAATGACCCGTAGCCCGAGATGCTTGCCCACCTGCACCGCGGCAAAGCCCGTGCCGCCCGCCGCGCCCAGCACCAGCAGCGTCTCGCCCGGCCTGGCGCGACCGCGATCGGCGAGGGCATAATAGGCGGTAAGATAGTTCACTGGCAGCACGGCCGCCTCGTCCAGCCTCATGCCATCGGGAAGGCGGGCAAGGCTCTTGGCCTTGAACACGCCAGCCTCGGCGAAGACGCTGCCGAATTCGCTGCCGAATACCGCATCACCGACCGCCAGATGGGTGACGCCCTCCCCCACTTCCTCGACAATGCCGGAAAATTCGCTGCCCGGGATGAAGGGGAGCGGCGGCTTCATCTGGTATTTGCCCATGGCCATCAGCACATCAACATAGGATATGCCCGCAGCCTTGATCGCCACCCGCACCTGCCCGGCACCGGCATGGCCGGGGTCGCGCTCGGCGAGGCGATAGCTTTCGGGCGGGCCAAATTCGTCGGCGATGATGGCGCGGGGCATGGCGTGGGCTTTCCATTCAGACTGCGGGATCAAGGGCGCGCCGCATGGGCACTTGGGCACCCATAGCGGAAGCCGGGGTCTGGGAAAACAGCGCGCTGTGCGGCGTGTTTCAGCGCGCGGCGCGGGCCAGACGCACCAGCGCCTCGTCCAGCGCCGAGAGGAAGCGCGAGCGGTCAGCCTTGCCGAAGGGTGGCGGGCCGCCAATGGCCTCTCCGCCCGCGCGAAGGTCCGCCATGATGGCGCGGGTGGCAATGGCGGAGCCAATCGAGGCTGTGGTGAAAGGCTTGCCGGTGGGGCCGAGAACCGTGCCCCCCGCTTTCAGGCAGCGGTCGGCCAGCAGGATGTCGGCGGTAATGACCACGCTGGTGGCGCCACAGGCCTCGGCGATCCAGTCATCGGCGGCATCGAAAGCATCGCTGACCACCGCCCGGCCGATCAGCGGATGATCGGGAATGCGGATGCGGCTGTTGCTGACGATGGTGACCGGCACGCCGTGGCGCAGGGCCACGCGATAGATCTCCTCCTTCACCGGGCAGGCATCGGCATCGACCAATATGGCCGGGCCTCTCGCCTGCCCCGCGCTGGCACTATCGCTCATGTTTCAGATCACCGCCCGCGCGGGGGCTTGCCCTTGAAGCCGCCGCCCGAGGGCTTGCCGCCCGGTCCGCCGCCAGTTCGGCCTCTGGGGCCGCCGCCACGGGGGGCCTCGCTGCGCGGGGCATAGGCCTTGCCGGGGCCACCCTTATAGGGCGCACCCTTGCCCGCGCCACCGGGTTTGTAAGGCGCCTTGCCCGAGCCGCCATCGCGGAACGGCGGCTTGCCCTTGGCCGGACGGGGAGTATCGGAAGCACCACGCCCCTCGCGCGGGGCCAGAGTGGCCCGGCGCGATTCAGTGGGAGCGGCACCGGCGGATGGCGATTGCGCCAAGGGCGAATAGGGCTGGGATGCCGGGGCATGATCGGCAGATGGGCGATCATCATGCGGCTGCCAGGCTTCGGCCTGACGCGGAGCCGCCGGTGATGACGGGGGATTGGCATGCTCTACTGGGGCATGCTCTGCTGGGGCATGCACTACTGGGGTACGCTCAGCCGGGGCCTGCTCCGCTGGGGGCTGGTGGGCAGGGGGCTGGTGGGCCGGGGGCTGGTGGGCAGATCGGAAGAGC